>CAZCKR010000053.1:0-12585 GCA_964499305.1 uncultured Candidatus Bathyarchaeia archaeon
GGCGAGCACCCGCCTCGGCCCGTACCTGTCGCTGAGGCCCCCCGCAGGCATCTTGATCGCTATATAGCCTATGAGGTAACCCGTCTCCAGGAGCCCCGCCTGGGCGTGGGACAGCCCCAGCTCGGACGACAGCACGGGCAGCACTGGGGGCAGCACGCTCTTCACCAGGTATATGCTCACCCAGCCCAGCCACGTGATGAGGAGCACGGTGTACTCGTACCCCCACCAGCCCGGACGCAGCCCCATGGAGCCTTGATATGGGCTGGACAATAGTTATGGTCTTCGGTCCTCGATGACGTTAAGAGCGTCCACCGGATTAGTTGTTCAATGGAAAGGAGAGCCACCGTCAGCGCCCTCACAGCCATACTCATATGGAGCAGCCTAGCCATTCTGGGTTCACGGCTCACCAACGTACCCTCCCTCCTCCAGGTCGGCGCCGCCCTGCTGGTCAGCGGCCTCCTCAGCGCCCCCAAGCACAGGGAGTGGAGGCTCCCCGCGGGGACCTGGCTTGTGGGGATAGGAGGCATATTCGGGTATCATTTCCTCATATTCACTTCCTTCAAGTACGCCCCCGTCGTGGAGGCCAACCTGCTAAACTACCTGTGGCCCCTCCTCATAGTGGCTCTCAGCCCCATTGTGCTCCCTAGGTACACGCTGAGGCGGCACCACGTCGTGGGGACGCTGACAGGGTTCGCCGGGGCAGCCCTCATAGTCACCGGTGGTAAGCTCAGCCTCAGCCCAGCCCACCTGCCAGGCTACCTGATGGCGGCGGGCGCCGCTCTCACTTGGGCCCTCTACTCCCTACTCACCAAACGGGTCCCACGTTTCCCCACCTCCGCCGTCGGGGGCTTCTGCATGGCCTCCGGCGTCATATCCACCGCGTTATACCTGGCCGGCTCCCTGGGCTCCAGCGCCCTCTACGTCCCCACCCCCCAGGAGTGGCTTTACGTCCTACTTCTCGGGCTAGGTCCCATGGGGGCGTCGTTCTTCCTCTGGGACATGTCCCTTAAGGACGGGGACCCCCGCATAGTGGGCGCCCTGAGCTACCTCACGCCCACGCTGTCGACCCTCTGGCTGGTCCTGCTCGGCGGCGAGGCCCTCACACCCGTCTCCGGGGTCGCGATGCTCCTGCTCGTCGCGGGCTCGCTGATAGGCAGCCTAGACCTGCTCAAGGGACGCAGCCAGTAAGAAAAACGGGGGTCAGCAGCTGTCGACGAGCGTCTGGACCCTGCGCTTGGCGTCCTTCATGATGTCCTTGCCGTGGGTGTAGATGAAGGCGTCGAAGTCGTAGTCGAGCAGCCTCCTCATCTCCCGGGTGGCCTGCTCCGCGTCCAGGCAGTAACGTTCGGGCGGTGGCGTCAGGTTGCCCTCTGGGTCGCCGAAGATGGTGTCCCCGCCAATGATCGCCTTATGACTCCGCAGATAGTAGCTGCAGTTCCCCTCCGAGTGCCCCGGCACGTGGATCACCTCGATGCCGCCACAGAAAGGCACCACCTCCCGGTCCTCAAGCCCCTCGACCTCGACGCCTTTTGCCTCCTTTATGAGGGGCGCCTCCAGTCTCTGGGACTTCACGGGGGCACCTGTCAGCTCCACCAGCCTGGGCAGGTTGTTGATGTGGTCACGGTGCTTGTGGGTGACGAGTATGAGCTTCACGTCCCCCCACTTCTTGCCGATGCCCTTGAGCTCGGCCTCCAGGTTCCCCACGTGCTGCTCGGTCATCCCGCCGTCCACCAGAACCAGGCCCTCGTCGCACTCCAGTATCCAAGACTCCATGGAGTGGTCCTTCGCGTCGCTGTGGTCTACGCTGTAGACCCCTTCAAGTATCTTGACCAAATAAACACCGGGAATCAATAGCCGGACGGGTTTAAAACTGTCTCCACAAGCGAGGCGGGTCAAGACCCGATGTTGCAGAGACATAGCGTATCATGTAAAAGAGATAAAAGGGCTCCGTGAGTAATCAACCTAGATGGATCGGGAACCATACTCTGAAATAAGGCGGCACGTCGAAAAAATTAGAGTAATCGACACCCATGAACACCTGCCCCCGGAGAAGGAGCGGGTGAGCGAGGAGGTCGACGTGCTGGCCACCTTCTACCAGTACTACGCCTCCGCGGACCTCATCTCGGCCGGGATGCCCGAGGACGAGTTCGTGAAGATATGGGACACGTCGAGGAGCCTCGGCGATCGGTGGGAGATATTCGAGCCGTGGTGGGAGAAGACTAGAAACACCGGCTACGCAAGAGCACTGGAGACCGCTGCGAGCGGCCTCTATGGCGTCGACGGCATCTCCAAAGACACGTACGTGACCCTCTCGAAGAGGATACAGGAGAGAAACAGGGAGGGGCTCTACGCGTGGGTGCTCAAGGAGAAGTCCGGGATCGAAGTCTCGATACTGGACACGGGTGTCTACGACGTCGACAGGAGCCTGTTCGCCCCCGTCCTGGAGTTCAACGAGATCCTCAGGGCGAGGGACCGGACCGCCGTCGAGGACATAGGACGGTCCATGGGCGGTCCCATACACACCCTGAACGACCTGTGCAACGCGGTGAAGGCGAGGTTCGACCTTCTCCAAGGCAGTGTGGTGGGGGTGAAGATACCCACCGCCTACAACCGCCCCCTCCTCTTCGAGAAGACATCGTTCTCCGAGGCCGAGGAGGCGTTCAACGAGATTTTCAGGATGAGGCTGTTCAAGAGGGTCGAGGTACCGCCGAAGGGAGACAAGAGGGTTCCAGCGGACGTCGGAGCCGAGGAGCTGCTGCCCCTCCAGGACTACCTCATCCACCTCATAGTTCAGGAGGCTGAGAAGAGGAGACTGCCTATACAGATACACACGGGCCTTCAGGAGGGGAACGAGAACATCGTTATCCACTCAAAGCCGACCCACCTGATCAACCTCTTCATGGAGTACCGAGACGCCCAGTTCGACATATTCCATGGGGGCTGGCCGTACTCTTCAGAGCTGGGTGCCCTCGCTAAGAACTTCCCTAACGTCTACATCGACATGTGCTGGATGCACATAATCAGCGACACCAGGGCCCGCTCCGCCCTCTCCGAGTGGCTCGACGAGGTGCCAGCCAACAAGATCATGGGCTTCGGCGGTGACTACGCCTTCATCGAGGGAGTCTACGGCCACGCCGTCATCGCCAAGGAGAACATCGCGAGAGTCCTGGCGTCGAAAGTGGACGACGGAGCATTCGGCCTCGACGAGGCGAAGAAATACGCTGGGTGGCTACTACGGGATAACCCCATGAAGCTCTTCTTCCCCAAACGAGTGTAAAGACAATCTCTTCTGGCTAACCTGTTTTTTCTAACACGAGCCTCGTCGAAGACACATCGACCTCCACTATACGCACGCCCTCGATCACCACCGGCTTACCTAGCACATCCCTAAGGGTGACCCTGCGGCCCTCAGCCTTGGCGTAGATCACGTCCTCGGCTACCTTCTCGTCACCTAGGAAAACCCTGAACTCACACATTTCACCGGTCCCCCAGATGCCCCAACGCCTTCCTCAGGTGCACGGAGACCTCGTCCGCCTTGCCGGCCGCGCTCTTCATCTCGGCCGCCGCTTCCTTGAGCCCCAGCCCCTCTGCCTGGCTTGCCGCCTCTAGGAACCTGTCTCTGTGCTCGTCGTTGTGGTGAGCCCAGTGCTCTATGAGCCCCCTAAGCCTCGCCTCCTCTTCGCTCAAACATGTCACCCCCTTACTCTACCCTGTACCATCCTTAACCTTTACTCGGATCAAACTCGGAACAATCACCCTGCCTCACCCCCGCGGTGGATGCCCGCCCAGTCCAGCTGGCCGTAGCCCTCTCCGCTGCACGGTATACAGTAATAACCGTCGGGCCTCTTAACCGCCCTAGTCTCCATCACCTTCTCGCCGCACGCCCTGCATATGTGGCTCTCAAGTAGGCGGCTGTAGCCCGGGAGCTCGGCCTCCACCCTCTCCAGCTTGAAGACCCTCTCAGCGGGTATCTCCAGGACGGAGAAGCAGTGACGCTTGTTGAGCTCCATCATGCGGGCCTCCTCCTCGGGGGTCGCGTCCCTCTCGTTGACGATCCTCCTGTACAGCTCCTGCGTCTCCGGGTTCCTGTCCTTCAGCAGGTCCCCCAGGTCGGGGCGCGTGGAGACCCTTACGCCTCTGCCGCTCCTCTCCACGAGGCTGAACGCCGTCTTGCCGTAGTCCCTGTAGACCAGGCTGTTGTTGCCGAAGCTGCAGCCGGTCACCATCTGGACGCCGTCGCTGAAGCAGCTGTTGGTCTCCACTAAGGCGATGACGTGCTCCATCCCCGTGTTCTCGGCGACCCCCAGGGTCTTCATGGCGTAGTGCCCCGCCATCACCCCCATGGCGCTGCCCACGCAGTGGTGCCCGTGTATGAGGGCGGTCTTCTGCAGTAAGCCGGCCAGGTCGTCGTTCCTTATCATCTCCTCTATCTCTACGCGTGTGTCATTCAAACCCAAACACCATAATATTATTAATACGTACATTCGTAATACTTATTCGTTGTTCATGTAAAGTGGCACCGGGAAAGAGATTTGACCCCTCTCTCTATCCAGTCTGGGCGCTGATGCCTTTCCCTCTGGATGAATACCCCAGAGTTCTACCATGAAGATGTTGAGACTCAACCCAGACCCTATACCATTACAGGCAATCCAAGCATCGTCACATACACAAAATATATAATTCGAGTGATCCTGCTCAAGTATGGATATATTACTCCTGTATATATAACCCCCTAGAAAGCATGTTTTCTACAGCTGAGCGATGTTTAAATATCTACCATCCCAAGTAAAAACTGACGACCCGTGACCGAAAAGAACACGCTGCTGACGGATGATGACCGAGTTCTGCTTATGAGGATGAGAGATCTCCTAGAGGAGATCACTGAAACCCTCGACATCGTCGAGGACGAAGAGGCTTTGAACTCCATCGAAAAAGCCGAGGAAGACGTCAAGGCGGGAAGGCTGAGGAGTTATAACGATTTCGTGGGAGAGCTGAAGCGCTCTGACCAAACATGACATCAAGGTCACCCGAACCTTTGAGAGAGAATTCCGCAGCCTCGAAATCGAAGTAAAGCGAAGGCTCGACCCCCTCATCAGGGGCTTGGAGTCTAATCCCCGTTCGGGGAAACCCCTCCGCGGAGCACTCGTAGGCAAATGGAGCCTCAGAGCAGGGGACTACCGACTGATCTACGTGATAGACGACGAGGAAAAAACGGTGAAACTATACAGCGTCAGGCATAGGAAGCTGGCGTATAAATAGGGACGAAAACACAACACCATCAAAAAGAGTGGCGCCGGGAAAGGGATTTGAACCCTTGGGTCCATGCGGACACCAGCTTTCCAGGCTGGCGCTCTTCCAGGCTAAGCGACCCCGGCAACACCGACAAAGTCTAACAGGGCCGGGATTTAAATCCTCACCTGTTCCACACAGTTTAATACACGCCGCCCCGTAAATCACCCGAAACAATATGAACGTCAGCTGGATCGACCGAAGCCAGAAAACGCTGGACATGCTCAAAGAGCTACGCGAGAAACGCAACCAAGACCGCCTCGACCTCGTCAGGACCATGCGGTACAGCTTCGGCGCCCTGAGCCAGAGCCTCGGCGGCTGGATGCAGTGGGTAAACAGCCCGGAGGTAATGAGCCAGTTCACCCAGGAGGAGCTCCAGGAGATGAGCGACACCGTCCTCGACCTGGTCACCAAGTTCGTCGAGTACGACCGCGACATCACCGATTTTGGCATGAAGAAGGGCCTCGGCAAGCAGCGCGATGAAGAGCCCAGCCGCTTCGTGATATAAATCTGACCAGTGGCAGACCTAGGCTAGCCTGTCGCCAGCCCCCTCGCCGCCGCTGCCCTGATATATCTCCAAGACTCTGCAGACCACCGCGGACCTGCCCGGAAACGGCTTCTCACGCTCCGTCGCCAACTTATACGCCTTAACATAGAGCGGCCCCTCCGTCACGTCCCCGGCCATGCACTTAATCTGATAGCTCCCACCATTGCCGTAGCACACGAAGCATACGTGGCCGTTGTCTTTGACGTTCATGAGGGTCTTGTTGAGGTAGTTGTTTACCACGCACAGGGTCTCTTCGTCCTCCCACCACCAGATACCGACGTAGACGACGTTGGGGACGCCCTCCCCGTTCACCGTCGCCATGGGGATCACCCTCTGGGCGGTGAAAGCCTCCCTGATGTTCTCAGGCACCTTGACCATTCAAATCACAGCCATAGGGGCGCCTGCGACGCTTATTAAACCAGCCAACCGATATTCCTCCATGAAGCAATATAGGGACGAGAAGCCATGGACGCCATGAATCTGCACAGGGAAGCCGTGGTCGTGGACACCCACTGCGACACCCTGAAGTGTCTCCTACCCGAGTTCACGCGTCCCCGGGACTCCATGTGGGACGACAGAAGCGACATCGGGATGGGAGTCAGAAGCAACCTCGGCCACGTAGACGCCCCGCGTCTCCTGGAGGGTGGGGTGGACTGCCAGGTCTTCGCGGTCTCCAGCGAGCGCAGCAGAACCCCCGTCCACCCCCTCAGGACCGCCCTGGAGATGATCGACAGGTTCTACAGGGAGTGCGAGAGCTGCGGCTCCCTCACCCCGGTCACGAGCAGCGATGAGGTGCTGGACGCTAAGAGGAAGGGAATGGTAGCTGGGTTGCTGAGCATCGAGGGGGCCGACGTCATCGAGGGCAGGATAGAGATGCTCAGCGTCTTCCACAGGCTAGGCGTCAGGATGGTGGGGCTCGTCCACAGCCTACGGAACCAGCTTGCCGACGGCGTAACCGATAGGCGCACGGGCGGCGGCCTCAGCGAGCTCGGGGCCCAGGCCGTCGAGGAGCTGAACCGCCTCGGAATGATCGTCGACGTGAGCCACATCAACGACGAGGGCTTCTGGGACGTCCTCGACCATACCAAGCACCCGGTCATAGCTAGCCACAGCAACAGCCGCGCCGTCTGCGGCCACCCCCGGAACATGACAGACGAGATGATCGTGGCGCTCGCCGAGAACGGCGGCGTCATGGGGATGAACTTCGCCCCAAGCTTCGTGCACCCCGAGCAGGCCACGCTGAAGGGAGTGGTGGACCACATCGACCACATCGTAGACCTCGTGGGGCCCGACCACGTGGGCCTCGGCAGCGACTTCGACGGCATCCCCTACACCCCTGTCGGCCTAGAGGACGTCACCAAGATGCCGAGGATAACCGAGGAGCTTGTGAACAGGGAGTACGGCGAAGTGGACATAAAGAAGATACTGGGCGGGAACCACCTGAGGCTGATGAAGAAAGTGGTCGGCTAGAGGAGGATGCTCTCCCAGCGGAGCCCGCCGCAGCCGCAGCTCTCGTCGTCTGGGTCCATATCCTTCAATACGCTGAGTAACGCATCGGCTGACGGCCTGCTCCACCGTTTCTGGAAGTCGCTGAACGCGGTGGAACCCTCCCACCTCGGGTCGACGAGGCCCTCACCGTAGTTAGAAACCAGCTCCAGGGCCGCGTAGCAGGCCCCTATTTCCCTGGCGAAGAAGACCTCGGGCACCAGGTTCATCGTCACTACGTCGATGCCCACGTTCTGCCACCTGAGCCTGATCTCGGCGGGGCTCTCCAGCCTCGGCCCCTCGGCCACGCCCACGATGCCCCGCTTGAAGACCCGGGGGAACCCGGCGTCAACACAGGCGTCCACGAGCAGCCCGCTGAGGGAGGGGCAGAGGGGCTGGTGTAGTCTGTAGCTGTACCTGGGCACATCTAGGCCCTTGTCCTGGAGGTTCGCCATGAGCATCTGGGGCCGCTTGGTGGTGAAGTCCACGAAGTCGTCGGGGATCACCGCGTCCCCCGGGTCCAGGAGCCTGTTTGTGCTGCCACAGAGCGCGGTCCCTATTATCTTCTTGACCCCTGCCTTCCAGAGCACGTAGAATACGCGTTCGCCGCTGCTGTCCGGCTCCGTGTTCCTTATCTCGGGGGTTATCCCGTGGAAGCCGACGTACAGGAACTCCTTCCCGCCGACCTCGGCGTGGGTGAAGGGCGCTGTTGGGCCGAAGGGTGTCTCGAAAACCAGGTCATCTGCGATTATTTTGACGCCTTCGTAGCCGCGGGGGAACCCTGAACCTATGGTGGTGGAGCCCCCGAGGACCGCGATCTTGGCCCTCGGTATATCAGCCATGTCAAACTCTTGTCTTCAAGGGTTAAAACGGTTGCCCGGGCCACTCCAATTGTACTGTACGGGTGGCCCGCTGCCCCGCATAATCGGTAGTCTATATCTAAAACAGAATTATATACTAGATTTTACATCCACCCTGCATAACTCTATAGTAAATATGACCGAAAGGTATATATACGCGAAGGGTGCTGTATCGCTGCTCTGTGCGCTAATAAATATTCCGATGAGATTCGGGGTATTCCTAGCGCATCAGTCTCAAAAAAAGGTGAATATGATATGATGTTAAAACCCAATACACGGCAGGGTAGCGAAGATGTTTGCCCGGAGTGTGGAAGCAGGCACATAATTATTGACGGTGGCTCCGGGGAGAGGATTTGCGGAGGATGCGGCCTCGTCATGGCTGACACCATGATAAACGAGGGCCCCGAGTGGAGGGCCTTCAGCCAGGACGAGCGGGACAGCCGCAGCCGCGTAGGGATGCCCCTCAGCTTCAGCGTCCACGACAAGGGCCTCAGTACCATGATCGGCCAGGTGGGCAAGGACGCGTTCGGCAGAACCATCCCGACGAGCACGATGTTCCAGATGCTCAGGCTCAAGAAGTGGCACATCAGGTCGAGCTATCAGTCCAGCGTAGACAGGAACCTGAGCCACGCCATGACCGAGCTCAGCAGGCTAAGCGACAAGCTCCACATACCCAAGCCGGTGAAGGAGCGCGCAGCCGTCATCTACAGGAAGGCCCTCGAGAAGGGGCTCGTCCGCGGACGAAGCATAAGCGCCATCTCGGCCGCCAGCCTCTACGCCGCTTGCAGGGTCACAGGCACACCCAGGACCCTACGCGAACTGGGCCAGGTGAGCACAATCGACAAGAAGGACCTGGCCCGCTGCTACAGGCTCCTCCTACGGGAGCTGAACCTGAGCATGCCCATCCCCAAGGCCCAGTACAGGGTGCCCAAGATCGCCGCCAAGGTGGACATCAGCGAGAACACCCAGCAGACCGCCGTGGACATCCTCAGGAAGGCCGAGGAGCTCAAGACCACCGCAGGCAAGGACCCCATGGGGCTCGCCGCAGCCGCCCTCTACATCGCGTGCGTCATGAACGAGGAGAAGCGGACCCAGAAGATGATCGCGGACGCCGCCGGCGTCACCGAGGTCACCATCAGGAACCGCTACAAGGGCCTCAAGGAAGCCCTACACCTCGATCTATAGGCTCGACCCCCCATTTGAAACGTTTTTAAAACCAGATGCGTTCCTTTCGGGCATCTGGTGCCACCCATGAGTGAACCCGTAAACTACTTGACCGAGGAGACCTACCGCCCCGAGTGGCTGGAGGACGGGGTGACCGAGCAGACCCTCAACGCGGTCGTCGAGAAGAAGCCTTTGCTGGTGAAGCTGGGCAAGGAGCTGTCCGGGTATGAGCGCTTCTACATGGTGGGCAGCGGTGGAAGCTACAGCGTCCAGCTACCCATCGAGTACCTCGCAGACAAGTACACCAAGGTCCCCGTGACGGCGTACAGCGGCTGGATGTTCCTGGAGCAGCGGCCCGCCGCCGTCGACGAGGACGCCGTCATCGTATTCATCAGTCAGAGCGGGAAGACAAAGGAGATCGTGGAGGCGCTGGAGTGGTGCAAGGAGAGGGGCGCCGTCACCGTGGGCCTCACACAGAACACGGACTCCGTCATCAACGACAAGGCATCCCACGGGTTCGGGTGGGACGCCCGCGGCGTCACCCTGGGCAAGCTGGGCAGCCTTTACACATTGTTCGGCTCGATCTTCGCTGAGAAGGGCTACGAGGTGGGCGCCCGGATGATGGACACCGTAACCAGGCTCCCCGAGATACTGCCCAAGATGATCCCCGAAGCCAAGGAAGCCGCGAGAAGGCACGGACTCGAGCTCAAAGACCATGACGAGATGTTCATGCTGGGGGGAGGAATAAACTGGGGCCTGGCCTACCAGTACGGCTTCTGCACGTTGATGGAGATGTGCTGGATCCACGGCACCGCCGTCGACTACAGCGAGTTCAGGCACGGCGCCCTGGAGCTGTTCACAGAGGGAACGGCAGCCATATTCCTCCGCGGCAGGGGAGGCCAGCGTGGGCTCGAGGAGACGATCATAGAGTTCAGCAGGGGCAACGGCGTCAAGTGCATCGAGTACGACTCTCAGGGCCTCGACGTGGACAACCTGACGACGCCTTTCACCCTCTTCATAGAGCTGGAGTGGCTCAGCTACTATCTGAGCCTAGCGAGGAACCGCAGGATGGGCGCCTGGCGGTTCTACGACAAGGTGAAGTTCTAGCTATTCGCCGCCGTACTTCATAGCGAGGCCGTCGATGTAGCCGAGTGTCTCCTGGCTGAAGCTTTTCAGCCCTCGCCTCTTAGCAGCCTCGTCGTATGCCCTAATGAAGCCGAAGGGGTCTCCGATGGTCTCCAGGAGCCTCTCCTTGCCCAGGGCTTCTATTATGGTCTTCGCCATGTAGTGCCCAGTCGGGTGCCCTGCCCTCGGCGGGGTCATGCGGAGCATCTTCGAGAGTTCGCCTACGTCCTCGTTGATCGCAATCCTCCGTATGAGTCTGTCCATCTCCTGGATCACCCAGGGGGAGTCCGCGACATGTTCGTCGCGCGACGGGTACGCCAGGGTGAATATCTGGTCGGCTATCCCCTCCTCGTTGAGCTGCCTGAGGGTCCACATGATGTCGCTGTCGTTGGCCTCCACCTTCTCAGGGTCGTATGCGTAGAACCGTCGGGCGACGCTGTGGAACAGCTCGTGGGCGAGGAGGTCGCCGAAGTCTGTTCCGAGGCTCATGGCGAAAAGCGGGTCGATCACGATGGTCTCGTAGCCCCTGGAGTCCATGTCGAACACCGCGAACGCCACGACGGGGCTTCCCTCTACATCGGATGGAATCCACTCCCTGACATTCGACACCGGGCGTTCCATGAAATCCTCTCTATCCTCGAGGTTATTCAGCCAGGCCTCCAGCCCCTGCCTCCGCTCAGCCACGTCTACACAGTGTTTGACGTACCAGTCGCCCATGTTCACGGCCTTCTCCCTAGCGGCCTCCGATGAGGGCTTGTAGGCTAGCCTGTACTTCTCCTTGAAGAAGCTGGGCTTGAACTCGGAGGATAACGCAACATAGCCTGGAGAGTCCAGCAGCTCATCCCACTGATGCTTCGGAGGCTCCCCATCGGCTTGAAGAACATCCACTATCCTCCATAAAGCGCTCATCCCGCCGAACTCGAATACAGGATCCATGTCCATCCGCCCCACGTTACCCGCCCCAAGCGCCTAAACGTGTACAGATGTCCCTAGCAGCCTCATGACCCTTTAAAATGGCTTTCTGTATGGGCTCGCCCCACAGTCTAGTGCAGAGAAAACCCGCGATATAGCCGTCCCCAGCACCCAACGTGTCCACGACCTCAACGGGTGGGGCCTCGCCGCGGTACAGTTCGTCGCCGTCGTAGACCAATGATCCGTGCTCCCCTAGGGTCATAACGACTAGCCCAGGGGTTCTCTCCTTCAGCTCCCGTATCTTGTGCTCCGGATCGACGCCGTCACGGATGAGGCCGCCCCCGGAGAAGAAGCTGTAGTCCAGGCTGGGCATTATCTCTGTCCTCGGGTCGTCGAGCTGGGAGGAGAAGTCGCAGCTCAGCTTCACTCCGTGGCTCTCCCTCATCCACTCGGCGTGCTCCCTGCCGAAGCCCCATACTGTGAAGTGGACGAGGTCGTATCTCGAGATTTCCGGGAGGCTCTCTCTGGGTAGCACCGCGTTCATCTGCACCCCCTCACGGTAGTCGGCGAAGACGCGTTCACCGTCCCTCACGAGTATTGTGGTGACAGCCGTCTCCCCTTCCTTCCTATGCAGCAGCGAGGTGTCCAGCCCCTGTGCCTGTATCTGGTTGACCATGAAGTCGCCTTCGCTGTCTGTGCCCACCACGCCGATGTAGGCTGCCTCGACGCCGGGCAGCCTGGAGGCGTAGACGGCGACGTTGAGGGCGTTGCCGCCGGGAAACCTTCTCCCAAGCTCCACGTAGTGGTCCACGCAGTTGTCCCCGACTGCCAGCAGCCTCACGCCTCTCACCCAGACTTATACTAGAGTTCGCAGGATGCCTATATGGTGTACGATTTGGAGCTTATAGACGCCATCAAAGGCAGGAAGAGCATAAGGAGGTTCAAGCCGGAGCCCGTGTCCATGGAACTGGTCAGGGAGGTGCTGGACGCGGCTAACTACGCGCCCAGCGCTAAGCGGGGCGAGCAGTGGAGGTTCACAGTCCTAACTGGCGGCGCCAAGGACGCCTTCATCGCCTTCTTCGACGCAGAGCTGGACAGGTTCGTAAAGGAGCATGGAGCCGGGGAGGCGGGCTCATCCAAGAACTCGTGCAGGATCATGGATCAAGCCCCGGTGCTGGTCATCGTCTGGAACAGCGGGGAGTA
>CAZCKR010000054.1:0-12349 GCA_964499305.1 uncultured Candidatus Bathyarchaeia archaeon
ACCGCGTCTGAAGCATCAGTATAGCCTGAGCCAAGTCGCCCCCGCTCTGCTCCAGAGCAGCACGTGCTTTCTCCAAGCTCACGTTGGCCTGCTGAGCCACCAAGAGCACGTCCTCCTCAGGAATCTCCAGGGGCTGCTCCTCCGCCACAGCTTCAGCGGCCGCCTCCGGCTTCCTAGACGTCTCCTTGCCGCCAGCTATCTGGTACATCTTCTGGCCCTGGACGTTGATGCTTGTCACCGCAGGCCCCTCTATCAGTATCTCACGGTTCTTGCCCTGCAGTATCACCGTGTGCACGTCGCCCAGTTCGTCCATCTTCATGCCCATCTGCTTCATCATGCGTCGGGCGCGTCGCGAGTCCATCCTAGCCAAAAGCTACACCCAGAGAAAGGAGTGATAGGATGCTTTTAAATCTCTAGTTGGAGGCCGCCTTCACAATGGCCCTCAGGAGCATGACGATGAGCATGGGGCCAGTTCCCCCTGGCACCGGCGTGTATGCGCTGGCCTTCTCCAGTGCCTCGGGCGACACGTCTCCGTACACCTTCTTGCCCTCGTAGGTGTTGCCGTTGTCGATGACGATGACGCCGGGCTTCACCATGTCTGCCGTCACATAGTGCTTCCTCTGGATCTCCGTGCTGACGACGTCCGCCGTCTTCAGCAGCTCCGGGACGTGGGGGCATTTCTCGCCCACCTGGGTGACCCGTACCTTCATGTTCATGAGGTACGCCGCCAGGGGCTTGCTGAGGAAGTTGCTGGAGCCCACCACCACCCAGTGCTTGTTCTCTGGGCTCAGGCCGTACCGCCTGAAGAGCTCCATGATGGCCTCGACGCCGGCGGGGGGATACGTCTCCTCGCCCATGAGTATCTTGCCCAGCGTGTTGGGGCTTAGCCCGTCCACGTCCTTCTCAGGGGCGATGGCGTCCACTGCCTTCAGCTCGCTGAGCCCTTCTGCGAGGGGGAGCTGCACCATTATCCCGTGGATCTTCGGGTCCTCGTTGAGCTTGCGGATGAGAGCGACGAGTTCCTCGTCCGTGGTCTGCTCCATATGGTGGAACTCGGCGTAGATGCCCACCTTCTCGGCGCGCTTCTTCTTGAGCTTCACGTAACGGGCGCTATACTTGTCGTCGCCTGTGAGGACGAGGGCGAGGCCCGGGGTCACCCCCCTGGCCTTGAGCGCCTCCACCTCGGCGGCTACCTCCTCCATGACCTTGTCGGTGGTCTCTCTTCCGTCCAGTACTAGGGTCATCTTAACTCAGTCCCTTGATTACCCCATCCTCGTCGATGTCCATATCGTTTGCGGCCGGCTTGCTGGGGTGAGCAGGCAGGGTGCTGATGTCGCCGCAGTACGCCACGATGAAGCCGACGCCAGTGCTGGGCTTGAGCTTCACTATGGGCAGCATGTATCCCTCCGGGGGCATCCCCTGTATCGTCTGGTTGTCGGTGAGGCTCAGCGGCGTCTTTGCCATGCAGATGGGCATCTTGTCGAAGCCCAGCTTCACGATCTTCCTCAGATCCTTCCGTGCTTCTGAAGACAGCTCGATGTCGGCCACCTTGTACATCTGTGTGGCGATGGCCCTGATCTTCTCCTCCACCGGCATGTCCAGGTCGTAGAGGTAGTGGAAGTCGCTGCCCTTCTCAGCCTCCTCGAGGACGAGCTTGGCCAGCTCCTTGCCGCCGGGGCCGCCCTTGAGCACCGTGTCGGTGAAGGCCGCTGGGATGCCCTCCTTCTCTGCCCAGTCCATGACGACCTTGATCTCATCGTCCGTGTCGGTGTAGAAGTGGTTCATGCACACCACGACGCGGAGGCCGTGCCTGCGGGCGTTGTCCACCTCGTTGGCGAGGACGGGCAGGCCCCTCTCGACCGCCTCGGGGTCAGGGTCCTTGAGCTCCCTGTACTTCTTCCCGGCGTGCCGCTTCAGCGCCTTGATGGTGGCGACGATGACGACCAGATCAGGCTTAAGCCCGCCCGCGCGGGCGGCTATATTGCAGAACTTCTCCATGCCCAGGTCGGCTCCGAATCCCGGCTCCACTATTACGTAGGGAGCCAGCTTGAGGGCGGTCTTGATGGCGGCGAGGCTGGGGCAGCCGTGGGCGATGTTCGCGAAGGGGCCGCCGTGGATGATGGCTGGGGTGTTCTCGAGGGTCTGCACCAGGTTGGGCTTCACAGCGTCCCTCATGAGGATGGCCATGGCGCCGACGCCGCCGATCTCCTTGGCCTTCACGGCGGCGCCCTTCCCGTTGTAGGCGACCGTGATCTCACCCATCCTCTCCTTGCAGTCCATCAAGTCGCTGCTGATGGCGTGGATTGCGCAGATCTCGCTGGCAGTGGTGATCTCGAACCCCGTCTCGTAGGGGACGCCTCCGTTCTTGTCGCCGAGGCCGACGACGATGTTCCTGAGGCACCGGCTCTCGATGTCCAGCACCCGCTTCCACATCACCGATTTGAGGTCGATGCCCAGCTTGTTGCCGCGGAAGACGTGGTTCTCCATGAGGCTCGTGAGGAGGTCGTGGGCGCAGGTGACGGCGTGGAGGTCGCCCGTGAAGTGGACGTTGATGTCCTCCATGGGCAGCACCTGGGCGTATCCGCCGCCGGCCGCCCCGCCCTTGATGCCGAACACCGGTCCAAGGCTCGGCTGCCGTAGGACCACTATGTTCTTCTCGCCGATTTGGCCGAGCGCCTGGGCCAGACCGACGGCCATCGTGGTCTTACCCTCGCCGGTCTTGGTCGGCGTCACGGCAGTGACGATGATGAGCTTCCCGTCCGGCTTACCCTTCCGGTCCCTCAGCACCTGAGGCTTGATCTTCGCCTTATAATTACCGTAGAGTTCGATGTCGTCCTCCGTCAGCCCGAGGCTGGCGGCGATCTCTCTAATCTGTTTGAGCTTAGCGCTCTGAGCAATCTCGATGTCAGGTGGAATTGCCATTATGATTCTTAGAATAGATGATGAACCCTTTTAATAAGTTAACGCGTGTTGAAGCAGAATTTTCACGGAAAAAAGGGGTGGAGCTATACGCCCTCTTGTAGCACCTTGTACTCCTTCTCAGGACCCGGCTTAGTCAGCGACCACTCGAAGCCGCGCTGAGTGGTGACGTACTCGGGCCAGGGCAGGTCTATGGGCGGGTAGAAGTCCTTGGGGAGCAGGGGCGCAACCCACCTGGAGCCGCCGACGCCGCCTCCCGTCCTCTCGTCGAACTCCTCCTTGGCCTGAGCTAGCTCGCCTGGATGGGTGAGCAGGTCGACGATGGTTGTGCCGATGGTCTTCGAGGCGGTCACTATGCCAGGGTCGATGCACGGGGAGTACCCGTTCATGGCCAGCCTGGTCCACGGGGGCAGAGACTTGTTTGGGTCGGGGTTCCTGAGCCCGGCGTTGGCGGTGTTCAGACGCGTAGAAGGCGCCGTCCACTGGTAGTCCACGTAGTCGTCTGAGCCCTGGGTGGTCACCCAAGCCGGGAACTTGTACCTGATGTCCTTGTCGAAATAGTCCATGGGCGCTATTGTCTGGCACGCCTCCGTCAACGGCTCCTCCATGGGCTCAAAGCCCAGACTCCCCTGGATCTTGCGGCCGAACTCCCGGGCCCCCTCGCCGAACACGGGCGGCCCCACGGTCTGCAGGTTCCTGTAGAGAACCTCCGATAGCTTCTTGTTGCTGAGGCCGACCCTGGTCCGGGCGATTATCCGCTTAGTCACCCTGGTGCCCGTGATCTGGGCCACGCCCTTGGCGGTGTTGTCTAGGACTTTGGAGATCTGTTCCTGCATCTCTAGCAGCGGAGCCCTGTGGGCGTACTGTATCTGGGCTATTTTAGGCGGTAAGTTGTCTGACGTCGCCTGGCCGCCCACCATGATGTACTCGTTCAGCGTCCAGTACGCCGTGTAGGGCAGCATAGAGTCCTCGACGTACTTGGTAGCGGTGTACATTAGACAAACGGCGTCCAGCGCCGCGGGTATCCTACCTCCCGCATGACCCAGTATGTTGAACGGCACGTCCTTGGGCTTGAACCAGTTCTCGGGGTGCAGGGCCTCGAATGTGTAGAGGGTGTTCCAGTAGCTGGCGGCGTTGATCTCGTACCGGACCGTGTTGTAGCCTGACGGGTGGTAAGGGATCGACGCGTCGAAGTCGTCGAAGTAGCCTTTAGCGGCGTGAACGGGCTTGGAGCCGCACACCTTCTCCGCAGGCTCCCCGAACAGCTTGAGGGTGCCCTTCAGCCTGTGCTTCTCCATGGCGTGCCTAGCGGCGAGGAACCCGAAGAGGGCGCCTGTGCCCAGCGCCGAGTGTGGGTCGGTGTGCCCCGCCGCGTAGGGGTGAAGGTTCTCGTCCCTGGGCTTCCGGTAGGGCACTGGGGCCTGGCTCATCCCGGGGACGGCGTCGTACTCGGCGAAGCCGCCTATCACCGGTTTTCCCTCACCCCAGACGGCGCAGAAGGCCGTGGGCATCTCGCCGCTTCCCTCCTCTACCGTCCAACCGTCGTCCCTGAGCAGCTTTACGTAGGCCGCGGCGGACCTGTACTCCCTGAACGCCGGCTCAGCGAGGTTCCATATCTCCATGTGGAAATCCGAGAGCCACTGCCTGTTCTCGTCGACGAATCCCAGCGCAGTCTGCTTCTCTTTCTGGATCTTACTCAAAACAGCCACCAGCAAAGAGTAGGAGCCCAATATATAGAATCTTTACCTGCCGCCCGGGGCCCCTCACCCAAAGCTTATCTTAGTATCAGCCAGAAAATAGACAATCGACAGGTGAACAAGATTGGTAACAGTAACCTTTGTGAAGATAGGCTACATCGGAACGACGATCATCATCGAGGCCCTCCTAGACGAGAGATCCGCCAGGAAGGACATCAAGATGAGGGTAATCTCCTGCGCCGTCAGCATGGACGTGGAGGACTCCGAGGAGGTAGCCAGGATCGCCGCGGGAATCGAGAGCGACCTGTACGTTGCGGTCTCGCCCAACGCCGCCCTCAAGGGCCCCAAAGCAGCGAGGGACATCCTAGCTGAGACAGGTAAGCCCATCATTGTGGTCTCTGACGCGCCTTCCCGGAAGGCCGTTAAGGAGCTACCCGAGAACATGGGGTACTTCATAATCTACGGGGACCCCATGATCAGCGCCAAGAGCGCCTTCCTCGACCCCGTGGAGATGGCGAGCTTCAACGCCGACGTGCTCAAGGTCCTAGCCGTCACCGGCGCCTTCAGGCTCATCCAGTCCGAGCTGGACAGGGTCATCGACGAGATAAAGGAGGGCAAGAAGCCGGAGCTCCCGCGCCTAGTCATCACCAAGTCCAGGGCGCTGGCGGCCAGCGAGATCCAGAACCCCTACGCCCAGGGCAAGGCCATGGCGGCCTACGAGATAGCCAGAGGCGTCGCCAGCCTCTCCACAGAGGCCGTCTTCAAGCTGAAGGAGCGGGAGGAGGCGATCCCCGTGCTCACGGCGGCCCACGAGGCGATCCGGCAGGCGGCGAAGCTCGCCGACGAGGCCCGCGAGATAGAGAAGGCCAACGACACAGCGGTAAGGGTAGCCCACTTCAGCAAAGGCAACCGCCGCAGAAAGGTCAAGCTCTACGACAAGTACTAGCTCTACCTATCCTTTTTTCTCCCTCTTCTAACACGCACAGCGGTGCCGGTCTTAAAGGAAAGCATGTCGCCGCGGTTCATCTTGGACTTGCCGACGGCGACGACTTCTCCGCTCTCGTCGACCACCACGACCTCGTCCCCCGGCCTTATGGACTCCCCGGCGTCCCTTACATGTTTGGCGAAGACGTTCTTGCCCTGCTCGACGAACTCGACGACGTCGTCCATGACACTGACGCTGTACTTGAACTCCTCGAGAGCGACGAGCCTTCTGGCTCCCGCGATGGTGACTGTGAACAAAGCGTCGTTGGGCCTATAGTTGGCCACCAGCTCCCCGCCGGCCCAGAGGTGCCGCGGCTTCCCGGTATTCTTGGAGTACTCTACCCGGGTGTCGTCGGGGAAGAGCGCCGCCCCCGCGCCTCTCCCGAACTGGTAGTCCGCAACGGCTCTCAGACGGGTGATGTCCCTGTTCATCGCTGAGATACACTCGCTGAGTCTTTATAAGACGATTCACACATGATGCTATGAGGTTTCGAGTTGCGCTGCGAGGTATGTGGACAAGAGATATACGGGCAGCCCTACTACAGAATCATAGAGGGCGGAAGGATGACGGTCTGCGGAAGATGCGCCCAGTTCAGCAACCAGGAGTGGGACCCCAGGAAGCCGAAGGCCCAGCCCCGGAGGAGGCGTTCGGCGGCGAGCACTCAGCCGAGACGCAGGAGCGACATCGAGGTCGCCGAGGCCACGGAGCTGGTGAAGAACTACGGGGAGCTCATCCGAAAGACCAGGCAGAGGAAGGGGATGACCGTCGAGGACTTCGCGAAGAAGCTCAGCGAGAAGGAGTCCGTCATCAAGAATTTTGAGAAGGAGCAGCTGAACCCGACCATGACCCTCATAAGGAAGGTTGAGAGGGCGCTGGGGATCACCCTCATCGAAGAGGCAGAGGCGGGCACGGGGACCGTCCTCACCAGGCCCATGGGGCCCCGCACCCTCGGCGACATGATGAAGCTCAAGACCAAGGAAGAGGACGAAGAGGAAGGCTAGCCATAAACGGAGCCATAGTCGTCACCGGTACGCCGGGAACCGGCAAGTCCATTCTGTCTAGGTTGCTTGCCGACGAGATCGACGCCAGACACATAGAGCTCTCCGTCTACTCCAATAACCTTGGGCTAATCATGTCCAGGGACGAGGAGATGGATACGGCGATAATAGACCTTGAAGCCCTGAGGATGAAGATGAGCCGGGAACTGAAGGCCGCAAACGGGGCAGTCGTACTCGACGGGCACTACGCCCACGAGGTTGCGGCGCCGAACGAGACCCTGGTCGTCTTCGTGCTCAGGAAGGCGCCCTGGGCGCTAGCCGAGATACTACGTGGACGCGGCTACCGCGAGGCGAAGGTGTGGGAGAACGTGGAGGCCGAGATAATGGGGGTATGCACCGCCGAGGCCCTTGAGACGCATAAACGTAGGAAGGTATGCGAGATAGACACGACGAAGACTACCCCAGAGCAGAGCCTGCAGAAGATGCTGCGTCGTCTACAGAGTAAGGCGACGTGCGACGGCCCGGTCGACTGGCTGAGCCACCCCAGGACCATGGAGCTGATCAAGAGAAGTGTACCTTATAGCGAGATGCCCTAGCTGCGGGAAGCACATGATGGCCAACACGGCGAACAAGACCCGGACCTGCCCCCACTGCGGCTTCAAGGCAGAGCTGTTCAGCCTGCGGGTGCTGGCGAAAGCGGAGACCAGCCAGGACGCCGTCAAGATCATTCAGAGGCTCAAGGAGAGGGAGGCGGAGAAACGCCCTGGGGTCAGTTTCAAGCGATTCAAGGTCTAAATGATGGACTGAACCTGCACTAAGCTGCTTCTGGTACCGGTAAAAGTTTCTGGTTTTTATATTAGAGTAGGGGATACTGTAGGGTTAGAGGTAAGCACGTTGGCGGCACTAACAGGTAGAAAATTCTTCGAGGAGCTTGGGCAGCTGGTCGGCAAGCCTGTCTTCGTCGAGGACACCTCTGGAAAGACCTTCGAGGGCGTCCTCCTGGGCTTCGACAGCCAGAGCATGAGCGTCGCACTGGGAGACGTCAAGGGGACACAGGGAACGCTGTACCACAGGCTGATCCTCACCGGGAACACCGTAGCCAAGGTGATGGCCACAGATAGGCCGTTCAACCTGGACGGGTTGAAGGAGAGGCTGGAGCGCGTCTTCCCCAACATGGTCCAGTACTTCTCCGAGGCCGGCGTACTCGTCGTGATGAACAAGATAAGGATCAACGAGACCGGCGTCATCGAGGGGACGGGGCCGGCGGCCGACAGGGTCCAGGACATATACAACAGGTTCGTGGCTGAGACAACTTAAACCCCAATTTTTCCTGATCTGAACAAGAGTTAAAACAGACACATCAGAATAGACTCCACATGTCGTTCGAGCTTCGGGACAGGGACCTGCTGGGCCGGATCGGGAGGCTGCGCACCAAGAGCGGGGAGGTGGAGACCCCCGCCTTCATGCCCGTCATCAACCCGTTGCTCCAGACCCTGGCGCCGAGGCGGATGAGGGAAGAGTTCGGCTGCGACGTCGTGATAACCAACAGCTACATCATCAGGAAACAGTTCGGCGAGGTCACCGACCTCAACGTCCACGAGCTGCTGGACTTCGACGGCGTCGTCATGACGGACAGCGGAGCATACCAGATACTGGTCTACGGCGGCGTCGAGGTGACCCAGACCGAGATAATCGAGTTCCAGAAACACATAGGCTCGGACATCGCGGTGATCCTCGACATACCCACGGGGTGGGACGTGCCGAGGGGCGACGTGGAGTACACAGTGGAGGAGACGCTGAGGAGGGCGGAGGCGGCGCTTCCCCTCATAGAGGACTCGGAGGCCCTGTGGGTGGGCCCCGTCCAAGGGGGGAGGCACCTGGACCTCGTGGCGCGTTCGGCGAGGCTTGTCGGCGAGATGCCGTACGACGTGCACGCACTGGGCAGCCCCACCGAGGTCATGGAGCGGTACATGTACCCGGTGCTGGTGGACATGACCATGACCGCCAAGCTCAACATTCCCGCCGAGCGGCCCCTCCACCTCTTCGGCGCGGGCCACCCCATGGTCTTCGCCATGAGCGTCGCCATGGGCTGCGACCTCTTCGACAGCGCCGCCTACGTCCTCTACGCCAAGGACGAGCGGTACCTAACCGACAGGGGAACCGTGCAGCTAAAGGACCTCCAGTACCTCCCCTGCAACTGCCCCGTGTGCAGGAGCCACACAGCCGACGGCCTCAAGGCCATGCCCCGGGGCGAGAGGCAGAGGCTCCTCGCCGAGCACAACCTCCACGCCACGATGACGGAGATAGACGTCGTGAAGCAGGCCATCGTGGAGGGCCGCCTCTGGGACCTGGTGGAGGCCAGGGCCAGGGGGCACCCCCAGATGACCTCCGCCCTCAAGCGGCTCTCCACATACAGGGAGCACCTGGAGAGGGGAAGCCACGGCTTCAAGGGCCGCGGCGTCTTCTACTACGACTACCACAGCCTCGCCAAGCCGGAGGTTACGAGGTACAGTAGACAGCTCATCAACAACTACGGCAGGCCGGAGGGTAAGACCACGCTGCTGCTCATCCCGGCCCCCCCTGAGAAGCCTTTCAACACCTACCCTGGGTACCTGCGGCTGAGAGAAGGTCTGCAGCCGAGGCTGGAGGAGATTCACGTCTGCTTCGTCGCGGCCCCCTACGGCGTGGTGCCTGAGAGCCTGGCAGAGACCTACCCCCTGAGCCAGTACGAGATAGCGGAGCCCCTGGACCACGAGACCCGGGAGTTCACGGTGGATAAGACGGTTGAGTACGTCGAGGCGACTGGTCACCAGAAAGTGGTGCTTGTAAGGGGAGGCGATCCCTTTGACGAGAGGCTTGAGGAGGCGATAAGAAGCTCCATTCCGTCGCTGCTCGTGTTGAGGCCCGGGACCATGTGGGAGAGGGAGACGGGGGAACAGGTTCTGAGGCTGTTATAGCTACTCCGAGATAAGACTGGGGTCCGAGACCCCTAAACGTTTAGCCCAGAAAAAAGCAACCTATAAGAATAGGCAGTAAGGATATGTTGTGTCCCCCTAGGTGACTCAGCTTCGACTGGTTGTCGGGGAAAGGACTGAAACGGCTCGCATGTGAAGATACGCGGGCCTTTTCGACTAGGTTAGGTAATAGTAAGAATGGTTAAACTTAGTTTCATGGGCGGCACCCACAAGGTGGGAGGCAACGCCGTCCAGGTAGTATCAGATGAGGCGAACCTGCTTCTAGAGTACGGCGTCAAGCCCGGCACCCCACCAGAGTTCCCGGGCCACATAAGGGCCAGGGACTTGGACGCCATAGTGGTGGGGCACGCCCACCTCGACCACAGCGGCGGGGTCCCGCTCTTCTACTTATCGGAGAAGAAGCCGTACTTCGCGACCCGTACCACGAGCGAGCTGATGAAGATACTCATCAAGGACATGATCAAGCTCAACAGCTACTATCTGCCCTTCGAGTATCTGGAGCTCGACAAGATGCAGAAGTACAGGAACGACATCGTCTACGGCCAGAAGGTGAAGGTCAAAGACATCGAGTTCAGCCTCCTTGACGCGGGGCACATACCCGGGAGCGCCATGGTGGACATCGACGTCGGGGGCAAGAAGATACTCTACACCAGCGACTTCAACACCATACAGACCAGGATCTGCCGCGGCGCCAAGGTGCCGAGGAGGAAGTACGACGCGGTCATAATCGAGTCCACGTACGCGATGCACGAGCACCCTGAGAGGAAGCAGCTGGAGGAGCAGTTCGTGAATGAGATCAAGTCGACGGTGAACGACGGCGGCAAGGTGCTCATACCGGCCTTCGCCGTGGGCCGCAGCCACGAGATGATAAGCGTCCTCCACGCCCACAAGTTCAAAGGAAACATACTGTTGGACGGGATGGCCAGAGCCGTGAACCAGGTAATGCTCGACATACCCGACTCCGTGAAGACCCCCCAAACCTACGCCCAGGCCATGGCCGGGGTCCATATAATAAGGGGCTGGAGGGACAGACGGCAGGCCGTCAGGAAGGCGGACGCGATAGTAGCACCCTCCGGGATGCTCCAGGGAGGCACCGTCATGTTCTACATGGAGAAGCTGGCCCAGAACGCCAACAACTCCGTCTACATAGTGAGCTTCCAGGTGCCCGGGACGAACGGCGCCAAGCTACTGGAGACGGGGATGTTCCCGATAAAGGACCGTGACACGAGGGTGAACGCCAAGGTGAAGCACTTCGACTTCAGCAGCCACAGCGGCAGGACGCCGCTGCAGCAGTTCATCAGGGGGCTCAAGGGCAAGCCAGACGTCTACGTCATCCACGGCGAGGAGGAGAGCTGCGACTTCCTGGCCGAGTGGGTCAGGGACGAGCTTGACCTCAACGGCGTCGCCCCGAACCAGGAAGAAGAGTTCACGTTCTAGCTCTTCCTGACAAACTTTATATCGTGGCCGCCGCACCATAGCGGATTCTAGTTTTGACGGAAACTGCGGCGAAACAGGAGCCGACGCTCAGGCAGCTCATGAGGGGCAACATCCTCGTGCTCACGGTGAGCCGGATAATATGGAGCCTCAGCATGTCCGTGGTGTTCCCGTACCAGAGCCTCTATATCCAGGAGCTGGGCGGGAGCAAGCCGGTGATAGGCATGATAACGGCCCTGGGCAACGTGACCGGCATGGTCTTCTACCCGCTGGGCGGTTACCTCGCCGACAAGTCGGGCAGGGCGAAGCTCGTAGGCTACGCCACAATGCTGTACGCCTCAAGCTTCATCGTGTACGTGCTCGCGCCGACTTGGCAGTGGATGGCCGTCGCGATAGCGTTCCAGCAGCTCGTGCTGTTCTACATGCCGGCACTGAACGCCATAATGGCTGATTCCACACCGCCGGGCGCGAGGGGAAAGATATTCAGCCTCACCATCGCCATCCCCGAGGCCGTTAGGATACTGGCTCCCTTCATCGGCGGGTGGCTCATCGCGAGGTACACCCTGGTCCCGGCGATGAGGATGGGGTACACCCTCAGCTTCGCCATGGCCTTCATAGTCGCGGTGATGAGGATAAGATACCTCAAGGAGACCATCACAAACACGGGGTTCGAGTGGAACATCCCCCGGATAGTCAGGGAGTCATACAGCAACGTCTTCGAGTCCGTTGGCTGGATAAAGGCCAACATGCGGGGCTACAGCCTCATCGCGATGATACTCGTATTCACAGGCAGCCTTGTCCAGCCCTTCTGGGTCATTTACGGCATAGAGATCGTGGGCCTGACGGAGCTGCAGTGGGGAACCATCTTCCTCGTCGCGGGGATAGCGAAGACACTTGTCAGCTTCGGCGTGGGAAACGTGGTGGACAGGCTTGGGCCAAAGAGGTGCATGATCATTAGCTTCGTCATCTCGGCGCCCGCCATGCTGGCGTTCCCCTACAGCACCGGTTTCGTTTCCACGATCATCATCTACACCGCGCTGGTGCTGGGGAACGCGTTCATCTGGATAAGCACAGGCGTGTTCCTCGCCAACACCATACCACGCAACGTACGCGGGAGGATAATGGCGGGCCTGGGCCAAGGCGTGAGCCTCGGGATAAGCGGGGGCGGCTACGCCCAAGGCTTCATCCTCTTCGTACCCAGCATGCTGGGCAGCCTCGTGAGCGGCTACATCTACGAGATAGACCCCATGTACCCGTGGTACCTCAACGTCGTCTTCCTGGTGGCAAGCCTCTTCCTGGTGGCAAGGCTCGTGGAGGAGCCCAAGACCGCCGAGGTCTAAG
>CAZCKR010000055.1:0-12113 GCA_964499305.1 uncultured Candidatus Bathyarchaeia archaeon
GGCATATGAACGACTTGGTGCAGCTCCCTATCCCGTAGAGGGTCTCCGGGGTCGCAGGAAGACTCTTCTCCGTGTCCTTGGAGCCGTAGCCCTGCCTGTAGACGATCTCCCCGTCCCTGAGGAGCGCCAAGCTCGCCCCCGGGGCGTGGGCCTTCTCCATGGCATCCGAGGCAATCCTGTCCAAGGTGGATCTTGATTCATCTGAGAAATTGGACATACCCTAGTATTCGCGTTGAGGTAAATGAGTTTACTCCGCTTCCAAGGCCAGCGCAAGGGCTCCGTAGAGAACTATGTCTCCCCCGAGGGGCGTGATCATTATCTCGGGCAGCCTATTAATGACGTGCCTAGCCACGTAGCGCTGTATGGGCGTCAGTATCAGTTCAGGGTTGTTGAGGGCGACGCTGCCGCCGATTGTTATCAGCTCGGGGTCGTAGGCGTTAACGATGTCGGCTACTCCCACCGCGTTTATCTTGCCTACCTCGTCAACTATCCTGAGGGCTGCCTCGTCGCCCTGCTTGGCGGCGTCGAATATCATCTCCGTGGTGATTGCCTTGGCGTCGCCGCCGCAGAGTACAGCCAGGAGGCTTTTCCGCCAATCGCTGCGCCGCAGCAGCATCTGGGCGAATCTGGGAATGTTCATGCCGCCGCAGTAGGCCTCCCAGTGGCCTGGGCAGCCGCAGCCGCATATCATCTCGCTGTCGGGGTGGATGGTGAGGTGGCCCACCTCCACGGCGTTGCCATCCTTGCCCACCATCAAGTGGCCGTCGACCATGGCTCCGCCGCCGAGGCCCGAGCTGATGGTGACGTAGAACAGGTTGTAGATACCTTTACCGGCGCCGTAGACATGCTCTCCTAGGACCCCGGCGGTGCAGTCGTTGACTATCTTCACAGGGACCCCGAACGCCTCCCTTAGGGGCTCGACGACTGGTATCTCCTTGAACGGGTAGTTCGGCGTGTTGGTGATCATCCCCCTTTCAAGGTCTATGGGCCCGATGGAGCCCACGCCGATGGCTCTAGGGTTTTCAGCCAGCTCCCTGATCATCCTGATCATCTGCATGGACACTCCTTCGGGGCCGTTCATCCTGTCGGTGGTCTCGACTATCTTCTCATCGATGCCTTCCCTGTTGCCCGAGGCTACACGGATCTTGGTGGCTCCGATGTCGACGGCTATGTGAGACAAGGTGACTCAAAGAAAATGGTGTGAGGAAGGTAAAACGGTTACTGCTTCTCAACTATTTTGACCTTCAGGGAGCCTAGCTTCTCGACCCACGCCTCGACTTCGTCTCCCGGCTTGAGGAACAGCTTGGGGTCGGTTCTACCGTTGATCACGGGAGTCTGGTCCATGGCGGTGCCGCTGCACGTGCCCCCTCACATCATGTCTCGCGGGTAGAATGGTATGTCCCGCGTAAGGTAGCTGATCCACCAGCCGAAGCCGCGGATGATGCTCTACATGCTGCCGTCCTACCTCAGCTCGTCGTTCACCTACTGTCTCATACGCAGCCTATAGGGGTCGGGTATCTCTTCCTTGGTGACGATGCACGGCCTCATGGGGGCTGAGCCGTCGAAGTTCTTGACGTAGAACAGCCCGTTGGGGTCCGGCGTCCGGGGGCCGTCCCTGATGCTCAGGTCGTTGACGATCGTGTAGCCGTAAACGTAGTCCATCGCCTCCTCCTCTGGTACGTCTTTGCAGGCCCCACCGAGGACCGCGGCGACCTCTAACTCGTAGTCCAGCCTCTTCGTCCTGTCCGGATAAGGTACATCGGCTCCTGTGCCGACGACGCAGCAGCATCTTCCAGAAGCCCCATGGCGGGTACTTACCTTCGGCTACCCGCTGCTTGAGCCTTGCCAGGTAGGTAATGTACTGTTCACCAGAGGGTGTGGCCTGCGGCATTGTTTACCTGGTTCAACTGAAAGCTGTTCTTAGTCGATGCGTACAGGTCTCTCGTCTTTATAGGTTATCCTCAGTTCGCTGGCTGTTTCTGGGGCGAGAACAAGCCGTGAGCTGTAGTTTGGGTCAGGCCCGATTGCCTCCATGGTGGCTGCCAGCGCTTTTCCGAGGCTCCTCTTTTCATTTACAAAGGTTTCTAGGAGGTAGGTTACCGCGTTGTCGGTGTGTGTCAGTGATACGGGGCCGTCCCAGCTCATGTAGGCCACTGCACCGTTCTCGAGAAAGGCTTGGGCTAGGTCGTCGCCATTGAAGCCGTCGCAGCCCATGACTATGATGACGGCGTTGCTGAACCTGTCATTCATGAACTGGTGCACGAAATCTGAGCCCACAGCGAAGTAGTATCGGGAGCTGAGGCTGGGTCTGGCTCTGTGGACGTCGTCAGCTATCTGTTCTAGGATGTACTTTGATTCGTCGTACTCCTCGCCCGTGAAGAACCATACTCTATTGTTGTGGACTGTGCTGTGGACACGGAGTAGCCATACGTCGTATTCCTTTGTCGTCTTTCTGAGAGCCTGGACGCTGGCTTCGCTGCCAAGGAAATAGTCTACTTTTATTCCCTGTGCCTCAAGCAGGTCCTTGACGGTGATGGAGAAGCGGGTGTCATCGGCGTAGAGGGGGTCATAGTATAGTAGGTTGAGCCGGTTTTCTTTACCTGTCTTCTGCCGGACATCTACTATGGATACGGCTATGAGAAACAGTAGAACCGTCGCTACAAACTTGTACCTAGCGAGGATATTCTTTATGACATCCATATCTATACTTGTTTTCCTGGATTGTTTCGTCTTTTGTCACCTAACGCTTTGGTGTTCTGAAATATTGAATAAAAATGTGGATTTGGTTTGCTCTGGGTTATACGGGTGTGGGTTCCTGTTGGTGAGCCTGGAAGGGTTTTTTCCTGTTTGAGAGCGTGATGGCTCCAATTGCCGAGATTAGTATCATCAAGCTGGGCGCGTAGGTGGATACCACGTTGATTGGTACGAGTTCGCCGCCTACTGGTTCTGGTGGTGGGGGAGGCACAAACCTTTCGAGGGTTAGTAGTGCCCATGCGGTTGTGATGATTGTGTCTGAACCCCAAACGTCAGTTGGCCAGGAGCCGTCCGGATTTTGCTCGTTTACTAAATCGGTGGACATGTCGTCGAACCAGTCCAGGATTACGGTCACATCGATGGTGTCGATGTTGTAGACTTCAAAGCCCTTCATTATGCAGAATGCTGCCTG
Organism: uncultured Candidatus Bathyarchaeia archaeon; assembly: GCA_964499305.1. GTDB lineage: Archaea > Thermoproteota > Bathyarchaeia > TCS64 > TCS64 > RBG-16-57-9. The sequence goes on from CAZCKR010000055.1 coordinate 3,167, forward strand.
GTAGTGCGAGCCGGCTGCATCATCCTTCCACCCGGGGTCCTGATCATCGTCGTCCCAGTGTCTCTCCTGGTAGCCCACTGCGTCGGTAACCCTCTGGTCTCCCTTCGGGATACTAGCTAGAGCCATCTGGTAGAGCAGGTTCCCTGTCTTTAGCATGTTTACCCATTCATCTGGTGCATTATACCCTGAGCCACCGTACATTGAGACGTCGGCTCCAGTGTACTGGATATAGTTTATCCAGACCTCTAGTTCGGTGAATATGAATGGCGGTATGTTTGCGTTGGCGTCGTATGCATAGCCGAGTCCAAGTGTCAGCCAGCCTGAGTTGCTATTGTCACTATTAGCGTCGTTTTCAGAATAGCCCCAGCCTCCTCGGTCTGGCGCAATATCGTTTTGACCAAATGCACAATAGTCGACTGTATCCTGGACGGCGTCATCAAAGGTCCATCCTGTTAGAGGACCTACCGAGATTATGCGGCTTCCGTCGACTGAGGCTGCTGCTGAGACTGCCATGAGGGAGGTCCCTGTTGAGTAGGTTCGGCGGCCGATGAGAGAAACCGGGTCCTGGAAGTATACTCCTATACCGTCGCCGTCAGTGTCGGGGTTTCCAGCTGGCTGAGGGGCTATCGGTATGGTTGCCGCGTGTTGTAGTACATAGTTGAGGCCGTTTATTACTTGTTGATTGTACTCGTATTCAGTTGAGAAGGGGTCTAGTCCAAGTTCTTTTGCCCTTTCGATGAATTTTAAAACTGCAAGGCTGGTGTGTGCAACGTGCTCGCTTGGCCCCCATGAGCCGTCTGGGTTTTGTTGACCTGCCAGATAGTCTAGGCCTTTGATTATTGATGATTCGATTTCTGCTGGAGTAGCAGCTGTGGCGTTTGGGATTGCTGTTGAAAGTATTGCTAGCAGAATTATTATTGATGAGATTTTTGTTTTCATTAACCTCGATCTCCCAGTAACACTATGCTGGAAAGCGTTACTGTTACTGGTCCTTGAGGAGGACAGTAAATTTTTGATGTTATAGTAATCTGTCCGAGAGACTAGAGACACTCTTGATGAAACAGGAAGGTGCAGAAAAAAGGGAGCTTAAGAGGCTTGGAGTATCTCAAGCATGGCTAGTGCGTATACCTTGGTTGTCGTGATAACATCCTCGACTTTGATTCGTTCGTTGGCTGAGTGTATGCCTTATCCTCCGTACCGTAGCTGACGAAGGGTTTCCCGTGCCTGGCGACGACCCAGCCGTGGTCGCTTCTGTGGCTGCCGCCCACCGGCTGGGGCGTGAAGCCCACGACCTTCTTGGCCGCCGCCTGGATGCCCTTGACAAGTGGCGAGTCCGCGGGGGCCACGGAGACGAGGTTCCCGGGGTTCACCGCTAGCTCCACGTCGAGTTCGTGGTCGTCCGTCTTGGCCTCCTCGATGACGTCGCCGCCCTCTAGTATTAAGTCATAGGGGCACGCGGGGACACTGGCGTCGACCATGGCGTAGGGCCTCTTCGCGCCTTTGCTTCCCTTGTACGCTGAGTAGGCGTGGTTGAGGTCGATTACTGAGCTGTCGTCCAGGAGGGCGTCGAGGCGCCCCGTGTTAAACTTAACTATCTTCATGTGGAATCACTAAATCTGCATGTTGCATAAGTTCAAAAATGAACTGATCTAACCGCCAACTTTACATCTGTTTTATCAGTGAATGCTACCAACAAAATTCATATTTTGATCTAATAATGGTTTTATAGAGAAAATCAATTCCGCGTCACAGGGAACTAGTTATTTCTGTACTAACACCGCAGCTCATACCTTATGTGGCTGTCCTGTGTGACCATATCCTTCAGGGTGTTCACGTTGGAGTGTGTCATGGGCGGGGACCCTCAGATATAATAGAGAGCACCAGCGTCCAGCCCCGGCTCCGCTAGGAGGGCCTCGTCTATCTTGCCTTCCCTGTGCTTTGTGCCGCCGCCGCTGGTTGTCGGTATAAACCTTTCAAGGATATGGGTATATGACGATATGTCAAGACGCGAGGGCCAGTCCACAAATTACGGTCTCGATAGACGGGATAAATTCTATTAATACTCGCCAGATCATCGAACATTATGGGGGAAAAGCTCTCAAAGTTTACAACGTACGTCTCTCGCGGCAAAAATTGTCTAGATAAGATCAGATAAGCCTAACCTTGCATTTACTATAAAAAAGCTCTCATGGACTTCTATATACTAATATATACTATTCCGCGGATTGAACGTCGAATCCTGTACCTGATTACTCGTTCATAATCACTTTAACCTGAGGAACACTGGATGAACCATCAAACAAAAAGTGTCCTCGATGCAGCCAAGCGGTGAAAGGCTAAGCCAGACCTTACAGTTAGTAATTTATTCTTATTCGTAGCCTGGGCTGCGAGCGCGGTCGGTGCGACGGCTGCACCCGACTTCGCCTTCGACGGCGAGTGGATCGACGTCATCAAGCCAGGGTACCCCCAGGCGCTGGATCTTAACTTCACTATGCCTGGAGACGTGGTCACCTACAACTACACGCTCGAGGGTGGGCACACGTACCACATATACCTCATAGGCGAGTACGCCAATCTGACGAGGCACCTCACAGACTACGACATCTTCCTCTACAAGGAGGCAGAAGACGAGTCTCTGTTCCTTTCGAGCCACACGGAGGCTGCCGGGTACCCGGAGCAGGTAAGCAACGACAGCAAAGGGCAGTACTTCACCCCCAGCGAGTCTGGCAACTACTACGTGACTGTGAGGAACGACCCCAACGAGAGCGAAGCGGCGGAGAACGCCACGCTGATGGTGGTCGAGCACATCTACCCCGACAGGTGGTACACCAGGTTCCTACAGGAGCCCATCGAGGACGAGTTCCTGTACGACTCCGACTGGGTCTACGAGTTCGAGTCCTCCGCTACTCGCCTAAAGATAATCATCGAGGTGCCGGACACTCTGGACATGTACGAGGCCCGGCTCTACGTCATGGCTAACCCCGCCAAGGGGAAAGGCAGGAAGATCATGGGGGTCATGGCGCCATGGGAGTCCGGCCTATACGCAAACCGGAGCGGAATATACGGAGGCTTCAACAACGACCCCCAAGGATTCAGGCACCTGAACGCCTCGGCCAGCTGCGAGCACAGCGGCGACGACATGCTCATAAACTATAAGCAGCCCATCAAGAACCCCCTTCTCTACCACCTGCTGCTCATGTCCGAGTACTGCAACGGCACCCTCAGGTTCATGATACAGACCGACTTCACGGCACCCGTTATGACAGACGCCGGATCCCCAGTGGACATAGAGGGCGGCACCGACGCCGTAGTCAGATGCAGGATCGAGGACGACTCGGAGATCACCCAGGTGGACCTACACTACTCTGTGGACGGCGGCAAGATCTGGAGCATGGCGCCCTTCACCTCGAAGGCAGACATGTATAACGGGACGATCCCGGGCCAAGACGGAGGCACCGTGATGGACTACTACTGGGAAGCCACGGACGTCATGGGGAACACCGCGAAGCTCTCCGGTAGGACAGGCGTGAGGACGAGCTCAGACATCTCAGTCGCCATCGACAAGCCGAAGATCCTGGGCGGAGAGGCCGTCACACTCACAGGCGAGCTCTCGCAGCCAGGGAAGATCAAGGTGAAGTATGCGCTGGGGGACAAGGTCACGGGTTTCGATTTAACCACCGACGCAGCCGGGGCGTTCACCCACGTTTTCATGCCCAACCAGCTGGGCACTTGGACTGTCGAAGCCATGTTCGCGGGAGACCTATCTTATCGCCCAGCCACCTCAAAAAAGGAAGTCTTCAAGGTCGAGAGGAAGCCTACCTCCCTCACGCTGAACCTGAGCGCCAACGAGATCGGGCTCGGCAGCAGCGTCAACTTGACCGGCGCGTTCAGCGAGGCCCGAGTCGGTTACGAGGTGTACATATATGCCAAGTGCGGCGGAAACCAGACCACTTTATTGGCCCTAATGAGGAACAACGGGACATATCTTACCGTGTTTACGCCGGAACTCTCCGGGGACTGGAGCCTACAGGCTGAGGTGAAGCCGGACGGCATATACACGGCAGGCAGCAGGAGCGCCTTCGAGCACCTGGAGGTGGGGGGGCCTACTCTGGCTAAACGAATGGATGACCTCCAGACGACAATGTTCAAACCCCCCTACGTGTACGGCGTAGGCGCAGCCCTGGGAGGCTCCATAGGCGGGGGTCTTTACCTGGCGCGGAAACGCGGCTACCTTGGGGGCAAGGGACAGGAAGTAGAGGAGGCCCCGGCGGGGGAGGGCGAGGAAGACGAGGACTTCGACTTCGATTTTTAAATGAAAATTTTGAGTTCGTCCTCTAGTATTCGAAAAAATAAAATCTCGTTATTTATGAATTTATTAAATTATGCAAAATAAATGAATTCCATCTTCACATTTTAGATATGTATGTAAACTCTGTACTCTGTCTACTAGTGAACAACTGTGTGTAAATATTTTGTTAATATTGTGTTAACAATGAGTTATGCATGAAGTTAGAGTACACTAAATGTGCCTGTAGTATTGACTGAAAATGAAAAGAAAATACGTCATTGCAGTCTTACTACTACTCGGATTAGGTGTCGTCAGCACACTGGCGTTCTCTCTAGATTTCCCGTCGATATGCGTTCACTCATCCTCGTCTAGCTCCAGCCCGAAGTCTGGAGAACGTAAAACACTGGGTAACGCCTTGTTTCTCTTAAGCTCGCTGATGATGAGGTTACGGAGCCACTCCGACACATTCAAGCCTTCCCGGTGAGCCATCTGAACCACAATGTCGCGGATTCTGGGCGTGACCCTCGTCGCCAAGAGCACGGTTTTGGGTGTACTTGTCTTCTGGGGCAATTGACATTCCTTCATCTTAGTAAATAGAAGCACATTACTACGGCTTCTATAAACTCATATTTGGTTCTATTAAATATACTATATAAAAATATTCTCATACGTTTCATCAAAAAAATACATAATAACTGTATCGAAAAATGTGTTCATAAACTAAAGTCACATAACAAATTACAACTATATATATGAATTTAAGGCTTCATTAACATACTCAGAAAAAGTCTTCTCTCTGCTTCTTACATACTTCAGTTTTATCTTCGAGTAGAATCTCTCAAAGATGAGCTCCTCGATGCCGTAGGCGCTGTCACCGAACAGATCCTCCAGTCCACTCGAGAACAGCCCGGGGTTCTTCACGATCCCTCCTCTCTTGAAGGCGGTGTTCAGCTCAAGGAAGTTCAGCACGACCTGGCTGAAGTTCAACACCTCCTCTATAGACTCAACGAGCTTTTCGTTGAACTCATCTCTTCTGTTATCATGTTCGTAGGTGTCGTCCTGCTCAAACTGAACCGTCTCGGCAGCCATCAGACAGCACCTTTGATTTCAGCGTTCTCGGCTTCATCCAGATGCCTAACCCTCGTCTTTATGTACTCAAGCACCTTTTCTTGGGTGTACTTCAGCTCCTCTTCCTGTTGCTTAAGATTCTGCTCTATGAGGTCCAGTAAAATCTCAGGGTCGAAAGGTTTAACCAGGTATACGTCGGCCTTCTTGTTCACAGCATCTATAGCCGTATGGGTTTCCGGGAAGCCCGTTAGTATAAGCTTCTTCATCTTCGGTGTGGTCTCCTTAATCCGTGAGAGAACCTCGATACCAGTCATGTCGGGAAGATGAATGTCTATCAGCATCGCGTTGAAGAACTCTTTCTCCGTCTTGGCGATTGCCTCTTCGCCCGTCCTCGCGATGGATGCGATGTAACCCTCGCTCTCGAGTATGCTGACCAGAGACTCGAGTATCATATCGTCGTCGTCCACGACAAGTATTCTTCCCCTATCCGTCACTAATGATTCATCCTACGTATTCTCGGATGGCTGTTCCAACTTATTTAAACTATAAAGGTTTCTGGTACAACAATCAAGTTTATATGAAAACCAAAAAACCGTGATCTTCAACTTTTTTTAGATTTTCAGCAGAAACAGACAATATTACCTTTTGTGTTACATACCGAAACAACGGAATATTGAATAGTGTGTTCAACAAAGTTTAAATTGAACTGGCAGGTACGATAACAAGAACCAGTAGAATATTTTTAGGGAGTTTAGCATTTTGTCGGAATCAAACCTGTGTTACCCAAAATGCAGGGACTTCAAGTGCACAAAAAGAGCCTTGACGTTCCGAGGCAAGACCTCTTGGTGTAACTGGACCAGCGAACCATGCGATCCGAAGGGCTGCACATACGCCGTATGCGTTAAACGCCAACTGCTAGACAACGGCGTATGCGGTCTGACAGTTAAACGTAGGACGAAGGACGATCTGAGGCCAGAGGACGTTTTCAAAGACGAGATAAAGCCAAAAGGAAAACTAGCTAGAAAGGTAGGCGAGAGGTCTATCTTCTAGTTTGAAGCTGAGAAGGCTTGAGGAACACCATCAGACAACATCTCAAGGAAACGGTTCCAGAGGACCTTCTGACAAGTGTGCCCAGCTCATTCGACATATTGGGCTCTAGAAGCGGGGCGGTAGCCGTCATCGAAGTCCCAGAAGAACTTGCCTTATATGAAAAAGAGATAGCGGCAGCCATACAGGCTGTCCACAAGAACATCAAGAGCGTTCTGGGCAAAGACTCCGGGCGGGAAGGCGAGTACCGGCTAAGGTCGCTGCGGCTTATCGCTGGGGACCCTGACACCGAGGTGATCCACAAGGAGTCTGGTTGCAGTTTCAAGCTCGACCCTCAGGTAACGTATTTCTCGACAAGGGAAAGCACGGAGAGGGAGCGCATCACGGAGACGGTGCAGCCCGGCGAAGACGTTCTAGTCATGTTCAGCGGAGTCTCACCCATCGCCGTTTGTATCGCCAAGAGACATCCCGACGTCACGGTCACGGCCATAGAGATTAACCCTGAGGCCCATGGATACGCAGTCGAAAACGTCAAGCTAAACAAGGTGGCTGATCGCGTTAAGCCCATTTTGGGCGATGTACGCGATGTCTGTCCCTCTCTGAATACGTTGTTTGACCGCGTTCTGATGCCTCTGCCCAAGGGTGCCCACATGTTCTTGGACGTAGCTGTCTCCATGGTTAAACCCGGGGGGGTGCTTCACTTCTACCATTGGGCACCTGAAGACGATCTCTACAGCGAGGCCGAGAGGCTCGTCGTCGAGGCAGCCGCCGAGACGGGAAGGCGAGGCGAGGTCGTCGGAGGAGTAAAGGTATCGCTTTACAGCCCCCGCGTCTATAAGGTGCGCGTCGACATGGTGGTCCATTAATCACTCAGAGACGTAGACCTTGGGCTTCGAGATCAGGTTTATCTCCCTGCCACAGTCTGGGCAGAACTCGCCTATGAAGTGTATCCTGTTCCCACAGTACCTGCAGAACTTTACCTCGGGCACCCTTGCTCTCCTCAACGTCGCCCCACAGAAAGAGCAGTAGATCGAGTCAAAAGGCATGACGTGTCCACACTTGAGGCATTGCTTCTCATAGCCGGGCCACTTATCAGGGGTTATCTTGGGGAGCGCCTTGGGCTGAGGCGGGGGCTGTTCTTCAACTATCTCAGGTATGAGGCACGCCACTCCTCCGCAGATGGAGCCAGTGACCAGAGCGGGCACTATGGTTAGCGTGAGAGCGGACAACGTGTTTCCCATCAGAGGCATCTGGGCGGACTGTACCCCAAAACTGAGGGTACCCCTTAGAAACCCTTCCGCCATATAGAATATGATCGCGCCGATGATGAGGGTAGCCCACATCGTGTATTCAACCATCTTCTCTCTGCCTCTGTTGAGCTCGGTAATATAGGCCGATATCGTGGTTCCGATCAAGGCGGAACACAACAGCATCAATATTGTTGCTAGTCTCGCTGGAAGTATTTTCAGGAACAGGTTTAACAATCCAATCAACGTGAAAAATGAAACCGCTGAAGCTGGGATGAGCCAAAGTAATGGTTGTTCATCTGGCCACACCGTCTTCAAAATGGGCTACCCGCCTATATGAGTTATAGACGGGCGTCTATGGGTTGTGCATAGTTTTTTAACATAGAAATGTCAATAAATTCTATATTTACGCCCTTTTTTAATCTATTTTTGAAACGGATCTATATTTAACCTTACAGTAATTATTATAATATTGCGGCGCTAAGTTAACTATAATTAACAAAAATGTTAAAGATCGTTGATCCGTATTTAATATAAAGGCGCTACTCTTCACCCTCTTCTTCGTCATCCAGATCGAACTCGTTGTCCAGATCTAGGGGCGTGTCTAGGGGCACGGGTGGGGGAGTAGTAGCCATGGTGTAACCGATCCAGAGTATGATGAATAGGATCATGTACACGGCGGCAATCACGGGCAGCTTGAACGCCCACTCATTGTATGGCCCAAGCCAGGCGAACAATGTCCCGAAGAGCCCGGGGAACGCCCACACGAAGTAAACTAACATTACGATGATGGTGACAACCATGATTGAGTAGCCGAGGCTTTTATCGTCCATATCTATTCTCAGTCATACATAGTCGTTTGTAACGTTATTATTCTTTTCTCTCCTAAGTGGTTAGAATGAGTTATGCACGTTACTCCCCTATGGGTCCTAGCTTCTCGGGTTCCTCTTTTTTCCTGATGAAACTCAGACGGGGAGGTCTCATCCGTATTGTACCCGGCCTCCGTCTTCTTTAACGCATCACGTAACTGGGTTTTACACGGGTTTTATTCCTTTGAGCTCGGGCATCGGATAAATGATATTCCAATAATAATATTATTATGCTTTTTAGTCATTTTATTTCCTCACATATTAAATCCCTTTTTATCTAACACCTTAATAATTATAAAAATCGTTATAAATTTGAGGATAATATCTTCTTCAACAAAGTCGATCAGATTCGGTGAATAATTTGAAAAATGTTTTTGTAAACAGTTTAGGCCGCGTAGCCTTGGAGGATCAGCCCCTAGAGATATGTG
>CAZCKR010000056.1:0-11486 GCA_964499305.1 uncultured Candidatus Bathyarchaeia archaeon
GAATTTTCTCAGCGCACATCAGAGCCTCATTTTCGCCAGACGAGGTTAAAGATTTCTTGAGACGATCTAAGCTGCAAAACTGGGAGGTAAAGGATTATTTCTTTTGGCTAAGTATTCTTTCTAGGTTTTGAGGATTACCATTCAATAATGCCTTCGCTTAAAGCAATGAGATTTACGGATAGAATAAAAAAAAGCAGTCAGCGCGCGTGCTCGTAATCTTTAATCGGTGATTCTCTCCATAAATGGCGAGGAGGGCTAGGAGCTAAATGGATAAACAGGATTTCTATGCGTTTCATGGTGGCTGACGTTCTCAACCTCGTTACCCTGCTCAAGGGGCTCCCATATGTCGATCCGGATCGGATCGGGATGATGGGCCACTCCAGGGACGGGATGATGACCTACCTAGTGCTCAAGCAGGACTGCCTCGCGGATACCAAGGACATCAAGGCGGCGGCTACCGTTGGGGGCGTCGCTTGGCGGCATCATGGGCCTGGTCTATGGTGGGATGCACGTCGCCGCGGCTTTGATCTACCTCGTCGGCGTGAGGGACAGAGAAGAGCCATGAGCCGAGGGTTTCGAGTAAATATGAAGCCTCGGGCGGGAATTGAACCCGCGACCAACAGCTTACAAGGCTGCCGCTCTGCCACTGAGCTACCAAGGCACGCACCATGTAAAGCCGGAGACACCAAATAAATTTTTATCTACCGTGGTAAGAAGAAAAAAAGTGGAGGGTAGATGAAAACCTTTAGATGGCCTCCATGAGCTTCTCGATAGTCTTCCTGTCTTCTTCGCACAGCTCTTTCATGTTCTTGCGGAGGAACTCGGCCTCCTTCCTGACATGGGCCATCATGTCCTCTGGGTCTATGTCGGCTGCCTTCGCTATGACGGCCAGCCCCCTCTGGATCTCCTTGATGTCCATCCCCTTGTTGAGGCCGTGGACGACGGTGGGCACCGCCAGGAGGAGCGGACAGTACAGCGCGATGAACTGCTCCTTAATGTCCGGCGGGTTCCTCGCCGAGAACTTGGTCAGCACCAGGTTGACGCAGGTTACTTGATCGCACTTGGCGACCACCATCGTCTTGTCGGTGTATATGTTTCCCCAGACGACTCCCGCCGTCACCATGAAGCACCCGGGTGGCAGCTCCACCTCGGTGTGTCCACCCCTGAACCAGAAGGGCGTGATCACGTCCACACCGTGGCAGTTGGTCACGTGGAGGTGGGCGGGCCTGTCGACGACGTTGCAACTCGTATCTCTAACCCATACATTCAGTCTCGCGTTTCCCAACTCAGTCACCTACGACTGTGGTTAAGAGTGACTGCCCAACGGATTTAAGCATTAGGGGGAGCGGAAGATAAAAGGCTATCCTAGGTTGAAGCCTCGGTTCCTGAATTGCTGGAGGAGTGGTTCAGGGTCGGGGCTCCACTGGCCCAGCTTACGGCAGATGTGCTCAGTCCAGCTGTAGTTCTCGTAGGTGTAGGTCTCCTCCCGGTCCACAGTCAGCCGTATCATCGCGTCCTTGCTGACGTAGTAGTCCTGGGCAAGGTAGCCGGCGTCCATCACCTGCATGGCTTCCTTCACCTCTTCGTCGGTGAACTCTGGGTACCTGTCCTCGAATAGGGTGTAGCTTAACGGGTAACGTGGCCTCACCGGAGGGTCCTCGGCGGGGTAGCCCATCGTCATCTGGACCACCGGAAACACCCGCGGAGGCAGCCTATACTCCTCGGCTATCTTGTCGGCCCTGTTCACGGCGCCCCCTAGTAGGCAGCTACCCAGCCCGAGACTTCTGCCAGCTGCGATCATGTTCTCCGTTGCAAGCACGGCGTCTTGGATCGCGAGCATGAGGAAGCTTAGGTCGTTGGTTCTCCAGGTCCAGTCTCTCCGTTTCATTATCTCGTCGAACTTGTGGGCGTCAACGCATGTGGTGAACAACAGGGGCGCCCGCCATGGGGTATGGTCCCTGTTCCTACTAAGTAGGATACTGTAAGCCTGGTAGGCGAAGGGAGCCTGCTGCCCCGCCCTCACGACGGTTTCTATCTCCTCGTCGCTTGGATCGACGTCGGTGTAAGCCCTGATGGAGCGGTGGTCCAGGAGGCACTCTATGACCGGGTTGGTCTTCATGAATAGACATTGCTATGTATCGGATTAGTATGCTTCGCCTGCCCACCATATATATCGGGGCGGCGTAGAGCAGGGTGGTGGCGGAGCCCTCGATGAACAGGTTCACTGGATGGATGTACCTCGTTCTTCTACTCGTGTCCGTCCTATGCCAGCCCACGGCGGCTGGGGGTCAAGCCCATGAAGACGAGGTGAACGTCGTCGAGATCGGGGGCGTCGAGGCGGTGTTCGTCAACAGCAGCCTCTACACCCCCGACGCCGCCGAGGAGATTGGGGAGTGGGTCGACAGGGGCGCCCCCGTAGTCTTCTACGGGGAACAGCCTGAACTACTACTCGACATCTACAGGCCACGGATACACGTGGAAGGCTCATCCAGTGGGGATTCGAGGCTCGTCGTGCTCGGCATCATCGCCGCCGAAGGTAACAGATCCAACGAGTTTGTGCTCAGGGTATTGGACAGATCGTTCACGATGGACGCGCTTGAATATGCGTATGGCTGGGTGGAAGACAGCCGAGGAGAAACCGTCGACGGAAGCCTGTCCGATAGATACGAGTCGGTGGGGACGCTCAGGGAGGTGGAGAGGCACGAGCCCTACGGCGTCCTCGAGTCCACCTTGGAGTTGGTGCGTGTGCTGGGCGACGACTCAGAGACATACGACTGGTACGACGCCACGGTGACCCAGACCGTCTCGCCGGGAAGACATCTGGGGGACTCTGATTGGGGATGGAGTTGGCTGGAGTACAGGATGAACGGCACCGCGCCTGGGGTCAACGTCTACCTGACGGACTACGATCAGCCCCCTGCGGGGGAGCCGCCTGCCGGGCTGTTCAGCTTCCTCTGGAGGATAATGACGTTCAGATGGGACGAGGCGTTCCCGTGGCTCAGAGAGGACCCGGCCGTCCAGGGGCTGGACATGAGCGACTTCAGCGGGGAGCTGTTCATGGCGAGGTACGAGAACGTGGGCGACGCCGGTGTACCGTTCACCGTTCGGCACCACTATGTCCTACGGGTGGGGGAGAGCCAGTCACCCGTTTTTTGGCACCAGACCCAGATAAAATACGTCAAAGGCACGGCGTTCAACGTCGAGAGACATATAACGCCCCCGATCCTAGACGGTCTCGTAATCGTAAACCCATAACGTGTTAATCCTGTTGACTCGCTTCATAGGAAATAGACCCGAGACTGGAGCTGGACTAGAACCTCTTCCCCATCTCCCTGGCTTCCGCCAGCAGACTCGCGTTGTCCTTCACGGCTCTCTTGTGGCTGCCGTGGCACTTGAGGTTGCCTACTATCTGCATCTTCCAGTAGTTGGTCATCCTGCCGTTCATCCACTCCAGCACCTCGTCGTACGCGTTCGGGTGGTCCCAGCCGCATGTGATGGCGTTGACGCACTTGACGCCTTCCGGGAAACGTTTCCTGTACTCGGCGCCGTGGCTCATGCTGTAGTAGTAGAGGCGGTCGATGAACAGCTTGATGCGGCTGCTAACGTGGTCGTAGTAGATAGGGGAGCCGATGACGATGCCGCCCATGGTCTCTAGGTGACGCATCAGCGACGCGAAGTCGTCTTCAGGGTAGACGTAGCCGCCCTCCCCATAATCCAGGGGCTTGACTTCCATGTCGCAGAGGTAGAAGACGTGGGTCTCGTTGCCCGCCTCCCTCGCGCCGGCGAGTACCTCCTCCACCAGCCTCGCGGTGTGCCCGTCGCGGCGGGGGCCGCCGACTATGCCGATAACCTTCATACGGAGTATGGAAACTAGGAAGGTTAAGAAGCTTATTCAAGCCAGGACACGGCGCCCGGAACCCCGTCTAGCAGCTCCTCGTGGCCGTGCCACCTCTGGTTGCTCTTAAGGGTCTTCAACAGGCATCCGGCGAGCCAAACCTTCAGGGGAGTATTCTCCCCTAGGGTCTCCGCCGTCTCCTCAGCTATGGCCTGGGCCTCCGCCTCGTCGACGTACACGGCGTCGATGTCTGTCCACGGGTTAACTGGGGGACTGTCCGCCAGCCAAGAGTTCAGAGCGTCGCAGTACGCCAGAACATACTCCTCGCTGAATCTGCGGAACAGCTTCCTCGCTTCCCCGGTCTCCATCCCCGAGGTGCAGAGGAGGGTCGCCTCCGTCTGTTGAGAGAAGCAGCACTGGCCGGACCCCTGATCACAGCGGAAACAGTGGAAAGGCCGTCCCGTGGGAGGCGCATCTTCATACGCTAAGTCGCCATGGGCGCTGCATAGCTCTCTGAAGGACTTGGTCTCGGGCTCTCCCCGGGCGAGAACGTCGGCTAGCCACGACACGGTTCCCCTGCTGTCTGAACCTATCTGCTTCACCAGCAACGAGCACTTCTTCTCCAGAGGGCTCACGGGCTCGTCTCCCCTCAACGCCTTCCTCAGGACTCTTGAAAAGTTGAGGGCCACGCGTCGACCCTGCTCCGCCTGTTGCTTCTCAGAGTGTACGCCTAGCTTCGTCAGCAGTCCCCTTCCCTCACAGCCCATGTTACTGGCGTCTAGAAGTTTCTCCGCACCAATGTTTCTGATAATGATCTCTACGCTACCGGGGAAGAGGGGGTGGTACCTGCAGAGCTCCGCCATCTGCGCCCTCACGAGCCGCTGATCATCGCTGAGGGCTGGGAGGGTTACCTGAAGCTGGTTAAGCCTCACCACCTCGTCGTCCCAACTGGCTGGGTCGTCGCTGAGCGAGACGTTGAACCACAGACCCCAGCATCCGCCGCCGCTCCCGGGAGAGAGCAAGGTGACTCCGTCTTCCTCGGATAGAACCATCTCGAAGCCCAGTGGGACATACGGGTAGGCCATGAGTCGAGGCAACTAGGATCACAGAAATATTGTGTATCGTGTTTAAGATGTTTCTCAACACCCAGCATAGCTTATATTAGGAACCACGATGTTTGCCTTGAGTCAAGTTGAAGAGGTACAACGTCGAGGGCAGCTGGCCGGCCCTGGTGACTCCGTTCACAGAGAAAGACGAAGTCAACCATGATATGCTGAGACGGCTCGTGAACTTTCACGCCGAGAACCGTAGCAACGGCATACTCCTCATGGGCTCCACGGGTGAGGCTATACTACTGTCGAGAGACGAGCGGGAGAAGATCATAGACACTGTCATCGAGGAGGCGAGCGGCAAGGTCCCGGTGATGGTGGGCGTCGCCGCTGTAAGCACCAGAGACACACTGCAGAACGCGAGGTACGCCAAGGAGGCGGGCGCCGACTGCGGCCTCGTGGTCCAGCCTCCCTACATCAAACCCACGCAGGACGCCCTCTACCGCTACTTCAAGGACGTCGCCGACGCCGTGGACATGCCCCTCGTCATCTACAACAACCCTGAGCGGTGCGGCGTCAACGTGGAGCCCGAGACCATAGCCCGTCTGGCGCCGCACCCGAACATCGTCGCCATCAAGGAGGCGGGCCCCAACCCCTACGGCGTCATGCGAACCGTGGAGCTCACCAGAGGCGAGTTCAACGTCCTCTGCTGCGACTGCGCCTTCTACGCGTTGATACCCGTCGTCATGGCGTCCGGCGGCAAGGGCACCAGCAACGTGACGGGCAGCATGTGCCCGAGGGAGTTCACCGAGCTGAGCAAGCCGTGGGAGAACTACGGAGACGTGCTGAAGACCCGTGAACACCTCTACAGGTTGCTGCCTCTCACCAGGATGATGTACAGCGAGAGCAACCCCGTGCCGCTGAAGGCGGCGTTGAACATGGTTGGTGCCGACGTCGGCAAACCAAGGAAGCCCCTCCAGGAGCTGAGCGAGGCCAACATGAAGGCCATGAAGCAGACCATGCAACGCCTCGGGATACTGGACGAGGACAGCTACCAGAGACGGTTCTTCTCCAAGAAGTAACACCTTTTATCCACCACTCGACACCAAGCAGCGAGGGGCCAGACATGTATTCACGTGAATGCAGGGACGACCGCGACTTCGAAGAGATGAGGCAGCTCCTCATCGAGAGCTACGCCCTGAACCAGAGGTTCCACAGCTGGTGGCTGGAACGCATCGAGGGAAATAGGTACCACAGGCCCGTGAAGGGCGATTCCACCGATTGGAGAATCAACATACGGCTATGGTTCACCGACGAGGACAAGCTCGTGGGCGTGGTGAACCCTGAGGGCGACGGCGTCGCGTTCATACAGATACATCCACATCACAGGCATCTTGAATCCGAGATGGTGGAGTGGGCAGAGGGTAACATCGCCCACGCCGGCGAAGACGGCGTCAAGAAGCTCAGCTTCTGGGTGTACAACTACGACGAGACACGTCAGCGTCTACTAGGGTCAAGGGGATACATGAGGACAGGCGCGTATGGGTGCACGCACAGGAGAAGCCTCAGGGTCCCTGTTCCAGAGGCTATTTTGCCTGAAGGATACAGTCTGAGGCCTCTCACGGAGGAGGACTCGGGGCTCGTCGCCGACTCCATCAACCTGATCTTCGGGAGGGACTTCCACACGGAGGAGGCGATCCGAAACATGTACAACGCCCCAACGTTCCCAAGAGACCTGAACCTCGCGCTGTTCAGCGGCGGCACGCTGGCTTCTTTCGCTACGGTCTGGTACCATCCTATCAACAACATAGGCGTCTTCGAGCCGGTGGGGACCCACCCGGACCACAGGAGGAGGGGGCTCTCCACGGTGTTGATGTACCCTGGCATGAGAAAGTTGGTGGAGCTGGGCGCCGACTACGTCTACGTGGGCACGGGTTCCCGGGAGGCGCCGAACAGGCTCTACGAGTCCCTGGGCTTCAACGAAGTGGACACCAACTACGAGTGGCGTAGAAAACTATAGTAAAAAAGGTGGAAGGGCTACTTCAGCTTCTCTATCAGGTGGTCGATGGTCACGGCGGGCATGCTCAGTATCTTGATGGTGCCCCGGCTCCCCAGCTCGACGCTCATCTTGAAGACGGCGTCGTTGTCGAGGGCCTCCACGACGTTCACGAAGTCGTAGGGTCCGAGGACGGCGTACTGCTCCACCACCTTGACGCCGTAGGCCTCGATCTCCTTGTTGACCTCCTTGATGCGCTCCGGCTTCGCCTTCAGAGTCTTCTGTCCCTCGGGCGTCAGCGTGGATAAAAGGATGTACTTGGCCACGGTCTACACCAAGATGACGGTTGAGAGGGGCACTGATATGGGTATCGATGACTACGCCGACAGGAACACTCCGTGCCCCGGCGTCACCACAACCACGCCATCCACATAGGCCTCCACCCCCCTCACATACGTGGCCACGGGGGCTCCTCTGGTCCTCCACCCCTCAAAGGCCGTCCACTTGGTCTTGCCGTGCAGCCCCTCACCCCTGATGATCTTCTCCTCCTTCATGTCTACTATGACGAGGTCCGCGTCCGAGCCTACCCCAATGCAGCCCTTTCGGGGGTACTGGCCGATCACCTTGGCGGGGTTAGCCGACGCCGCTTCTATGAGCGTGCCGAGCTCAAGCACACCCTCGTTAACCTTGGTGAGGAGCAGGGGGAGCATCGTCTCTACGGCAGGCAGCCCCGGAGGCGAATCCCAGATGCTGTCCCGGCCACGCTCCTTCTCGTCCTCTGTGTGGGTGGCGTGGTCGGAGGCGATCACCTCTATGACTCCGTCCCTGAGGGCGCCCAGCAGAGCCTTGTTGTCGGTCTCCCTGCGCACCGGGGTCCACTGCTGGGCGTAGGGGCCCAAGCCCCTCGTGTTCTCGTGGTTTAGGAGAAGGTGGTCCGGCCTGGCCTCGGCGGTGATGCCGCCCATGTAGTGCCTCAGCCTTCTCAGGGTCTTCACGGTTTCCAGAGTCGAGCCCTCCCTCATGTGGGTCTTGACGCCTACGGCGTGGGTGAGGAGCACCCGTTTAGCCGCCCCGATGGACTCGGCTACGTGGGGGAAATGCGCGTTGTAGTCGTCCAGCGTCCCGCTCCCGGAGCCCCTGATCCTCTCCGTGACGTGAACCACCAGGTCCGACTCCCTGCAGTTGAGGAGCGCGAGCCCCTCGGCCTCCTTGACCCGGCTGAGGGCGTCGAGGAGGACGCCCGTGTCGTCCATCCCTGTCGGCGCGTCGTCGAGCATGTCGAACACAGCGAAGCAGTTGACGCCCATCTCCTTGAACACGGGGATTTGCTCGAGCTTGTCTGCGTATAGGGCGACGCTGAAAGTGTAGTCCACGAGCGCCTTCCGCTGCGCGAGCCTCATCTTTTCGCGGAGGGCGTCTGGTGTGCTGGTGACGGGGTTGTTGTTTGGCTCATCCACGACGGTGGTGACACCGCCTGCGACGGCGGCGCATGACCCCGTGTAGAAGTCCTCCTTGTGGGTGAAGCCCGGCTCCCTGAAGTGTACGTGGAGGTCAACGAGGCCCGGTAGGACCATTTTACCCTCAGCGTCCACGACCCTCTCGGCCCTAGGCAGTGAGGGCTCCTTCCCGATCTTAGCTATCTTTCCCTCACATATGGATAGGCATCCCTCGTAGATGCCTGTCTCCAGCATGATTCGCGCGTCGACTATGTTGATGTCCGGGTTCAAGGTATCGTACCGCTTTTGCTGAATGGAGGCTCACGGAAATAAAAAACCGTGGGGCGGACATGATCGAGCAGTACGAAGTAGGCGCATTGTTGGGCCTCCATCATCGATGCTTGGGAGGCTATAAATCGATTTTCTGGCTTCATGCACCTGATCTTATGACAGGGAGAGGTCTTAGAGGGCTTTCACTCATAGTAATCGCGCTGTTCTCCGTGGGCTCCGCGGCCTACGCGAACCAAGAGTATGCGTTGAACAGGGTGGCCTCGACCAGACACGGGGTCACGTACTCCGTTGTGGTCCTTGACGGCTTGGCATACGTTACGGGTAACGACGGCGTATCCGTGTTCGACGTCAGTGACCCCTCTCAGCCCCGGAGAGTGACGACGCTGGAGCTGGCGGACGGCGCCTTCGACCTCCAGTTCGTGGGCTCGACGGCCTACGTCGCAGGAGACGAGGAGGGACTGTTCATAGTCGACTTTTCGGATCCGGAAAGCCCCATCATCTTAGGCGTCTTGAACGACGGGGGCACGGCGTTTGACGTGGATGTTGAGGGCGACGTCGTCTACCTCGCCGACATCACGAAGGGGCTGGAGGTCGTTGACGTGAGCGACCCGGGGGAGCCTGTGAAGCTCAGCGAGTACATGCTGAGCGACGCCAGGGCGGTGAGGGCCAGGGGGGACGTCGTGTACCTGGGCAACCCCAGCCAAGGAGTCGTCATGCTGGACGCGTCAGACCCCGGCAACCCCACGAGAATAGGGGTAGTCGCGGGCTCCGCGCCTGTCATCGACATAAACCTGAGCGGAGACTACATGCTGCTGTCCTGCCACGGCTCGGGGCTGAAGGTATACGACATCTCGGACTCCAGGAACCCGAGCCACGTGGGGAGCTACGTTGAGCCGGGTGGGGAGGCGTACTGCGTCGAGATGCACCAGGACAGGCTGTACGTCGCCGACCTGCAGAGGGGAGGGCTCCTACTGGATTTCAGCGCCCCGTCGAGCATCAGGAAGCTCTCGGGCTACGGTAACGCTGCCCCCCATGACTTGGTCTACTCCGATGGCTACGTCTTCATGGCCTGCGAGGATGGGCTCGTCATTCTAGAGTACGGTCCAAGCCGGGAGGCCCCAGGAACCGAGTACGCCGACTACGTTCTCCCGGCGGCTGCGGTGCTGGCGCTAGTCATCGGTGTACTAGTCTATAGGAAGACGTCGAGCGCGTAATCCTCTACATACGTTTGACCACGTTGTCTCGCGTTTGTCATTATGAATCTTTCTATGCTAGGAGGGCACGCACTATCTTGGTCATCATGGCGATGAACTCTGGCTCGGAGCCGAACGTCGACTCAGCGTAGACAAACCTGTGCATGAGGACGTCGATGACCTTGTTGACTCTCGCCTCCTTGCCGATGAGGCTGAGACCCTCCTCGGGATGCCTCTCCAGTAGAGTTTCCAGCACTCTGGTGACGGGTCCTGCATCGGACTTCATCACATCCTCCACCGCGACGGACTCGGCGACCCGGTCGTATGTGGCCAGGTTTGAGAGCACCTCACTCTCCATGGCGGCCAGGACCAGCCTTTCCTCGCGGTGGATCTCGATCAGGGTCTCGAAGAGCAGTTCGAGGCCCTCGTCGAGGGACGCCGTCCCCTGCAGACGCTCCGTGTCGAGCCGCTCCGCGAACCTCTTCACGTAGTGATCGGCTATTTTGCCGCGTATCTCCATGAGGAGGGATATCTTCCCCTTCGAGAAGTGGTAGTAGAGGGTCCCGATGCTGACCCCGGCGTCGTGGGCTATCTCGTTGACGTTGAGGCTGGCGTAGCCTACCCGCCTGAACATCTCGTCGGCGACCTCCAGTATCTTCTTCTTTGCCTTGGACTCCCTCATCGCTACGTCTGTGTGGCTCCCGTGATTTAGATATTTCGAATTCGAGTCGAAATCGACACCCTTATATCCGTCACCATCATACTCGAATTCGAGTCAGACTCGAATACTGTGAACATCATGGCCCAGAGAAGCGATCAGACGGAGAGCGAGCAGCATTTCTTCGATTTCGCAGCCGAGGCGGGCCTTACGAAGCACTTTGGAGGCCTCGAGGCGACGGAGGAGCTCGTCGAGCTGTGCAAAATAGGAGAGGGCAGCTACGTCCTGGATGTTGGTTGCGGCGTCGGGCAGACGCCGTGCTACATCGCGAAGAGGCATGGCTGCAGGGTGGTCGGCGTGGACGTCAACGAGAGGATGATCGAGAGGTCCCGGGAGAGGGCGGAGAGGGAGGGGGTTGCGGACAGGACAGAGTTCAGGGCGGCGGACGCGCAGGGCCTCCCCTTCGAGGACGAGACCTTCGACGCGGTCATCACGGAGTCCGTGACCGTTTTCCCTGAGGACAAGCAGAGGGCCGTCAGGGAGTACGCCCGGGTGACGAAGCCCGGGGGGTACGTCGGGCTCAACGAGGCGACGTGGCTCAAGGTGCCGCCTCCACCCGAGATAATCGCGTGGGCGTCCCAGGACCTGGGTGCATGCGTGAAGCCTCTCACCTCAGATGACTGGGCGAGTTTGCTGGAGGACGCGGGGCTGACTGAGATAGTCGTGAACGTCCGCGAAGTCAGGCCGCGGAGAGAGGCAAAAGAGCTGGCCCGCAGGTACGGCTACGGGGGGATGCTGCGAAGCCTCTACCGAGCCCTGTCTCTGTATCTGAGGAACCCTGCTTACAGGAGATTCGTGAAGGAAGTGCAGAAGGAAGGGATCACCCCCGACAACCTTGAAGAATATCTAGGGTACGGAGTATTCGTCGGGAGAAAGGTGTAAAGCGGAGCCCCCAGCGGGGTTTGAACCCGCCACCATCAACCCGCAGAATATTCGAGTTGCTCACCAGAAGGCTCGCATCGACAGTT
>CAZCKR010000057.1:0-11461 GCA_964499305.1 uncultured Candidatus Bathyarchaeia archaeon
CTCCTCCCAGCCGCCCCCGGGTATGAAGAAGGTTATCACGGGCATTATTATGTCTGAGACGAGGGCGGACACAAGCTTCCCCGCGGCGCCGCCTATAATGAAGGCTATGGCGAGGCCCACGATGCCGTACTTGGACAGGAAGGACTTGAACTCCTCCACGAGTCCCTCGGGCTTGGGTGGCGGCGCCGCCGGCTTGGCGGCCAGTGACGCCTTGATGTCTTTCAGCTCTGACAGCATTTCCTTTAATACTTCCTCACTCATAGAAAACACCAAGTTTCTCATGGATTTCACAGTTAATAACCATATAGTTGGGTGATGGGCAGGGCACGTGCCCCCGGGCGTGTATATGTGAATGTTTATTATTCATGGTTTTTTACTATATTTCGAAGATAAAATGAGGATGTTCATCAAGCTCTACGGGCCGCCACTCGGAAAGGCGCTGAGGGCGCTGGAGAAGGTGGGGTGGCAGACGCCAGAGGTGTGCATAATGGACACCTTCATAGAGACTTACCCGGCGAACTTCTACACCGCCGAGAACACTGTGGACCACTTCAAGATGTCGAGCGATGTCGTGAGCAGGGAGAGGTGCAGCAACATCATAGCGGACAGCAGCTTCAGGCTGGGGCGCTTCGACTTCTACTACCAGTGGTGGACCATACCGACGCTAACGCAGATACATGACCTCTACGGGAGGATTGACGAGGCGCTGGAGCCCCTCGGCGTATGGTACGAGGTGGTGCACAGCCCCGCCTTCGACATAGAGGAGAAGGTGGTCACGGACGAGGACGCGGCGGAGACCCTCAAGATGTCGCGGGCCGCGCCGGCAGCCGGGCGCAGGTACTGGGCGAGGTTCGAGGTCTTCAAGGACGCCGCTGGGGAGTACCGGTTCCGGCTGAAGGCGCCGAACAACAAGATAATCGCGGTCAGCGAGGCGTACAAGACTAAGGACGGGGCGCTAGGCGGCATCGACTCGGTGAAGAGGAACGCCGCGGTGACGGACAGGTTCGAGGTCTACGACGACGTCGCCGGCATGTGCAGGTTCAGGCTACGGGCGCCCAACCGCGAGATCATCGCGGCGAGCCAGATGTACAAGACGAGGCAGGGGTGCCACAACGGCGTGGAGTCGGTTAAGCTGAACGCACCGAGGGCCGAGACCATCGACCTGACGGAACTCTAAACCATTTTTTTCATGGCTTTTTCTAGTGATAGGAGGGAACGATGAGTCGTTTCCTCTGATGTGAACAGGATACAAGTTTCTATCCTAAGCGTATCTGTCGCCCTCAGCCTCTAGTCTCTTCACGAGGTCATGGACCTTCTGTTCCTAGGCGACCTGATAGTCGGGTCGGCGATAACAATGACCGGCCCGCTGATGCTCCCCAGAGACGACGCCAAGGAATAACATCAACTACCCGGAATCTCTGCAAGTCTGTCGACGTAAAACAATCAACTTCTAGCAAAAAAGATGAAAAAAGGGTTAGGTTATGACCCCGCTCTTCCTCAACGCCGTTATCTCCTCCACGCCGTAGCCGAGCAGATCAGAGAGTATCTCCTCGTTGTGCTGGCCAAGCATGGGCGCCGCACCAGCGGCGGCTGGCGTCTCGGAGAACCTGACGGGGAAGTTGGGCTGACGAACCCGCCCTGCCCTTGGGTGCTCCACCTCCACGATCATCCCACGAGCCTTGACCTGGGGGTCCTCAACCACCTCATCCAGCTGGTATATGGGAGCCACGGGCACGTTCACCCCGACGAGGGCGTCCACGACGCCGCGCATATTCTTGTCAGTGACCCACCTCTGCAGATCCTCGTTCGACTCCAGATCGCTGCCCGTTAGCTCCTTGAGCCGATCCACCTGGCCGCCCTCCGCCGCCACGTAGACATAACCGTCGGACGCCCTGAAGAAGCCGAACATTATGGCGACGGTGGGCCGGTCCCTCCAGATCTCCCACGCCAGCTTTCCCTCCACAAGGTAGTTGGAGATGGGTATACCCGTCTGCGCTATCATGCAGTCGAGCTGGGCGACGTCCACAAGCTGCCCCTCCCCGGTGCGGTCCCTGTGCCTTAGGGCCGCGAGTATGCCCACCACCGCCCACAGAGCCGGGTCAAGGTCGCCGTGGTACTCCGCCGGCCTGATGGGCGGCCCCTCCGGGTCGACCAGGTCGCCTGTGAGCCTCATCCACCCGGACATGGCCTCCGCGACTGGGGCGAAGCTGGGTCGGTCCCGGTAGGGGCCGTCGACGCCGAAGCCGCTGAGAGCCGCGTAGATTATGTCCGGCTTCCTCTTCCGCAGCTCCTCGTACCCCAGCCCCAGCTTCTCCATGGTGCCCCTCTTGAAGTTCTCGACGACGACTTCCGACTTCTCCAGAAGCCCATAGAAGATGGTCTTCCCCTCCTCGCTCTTCAGGTTGAGGGTGACCCCCTTCTTGCACCTGTTCAGGTACATGAACGGCGAGCTCTCGCCGTTAACCAGCGGTGGGTACAGCCGGGACATCTCGCCCCACGGCGGCTCGATCTTGATTACCTCGGCGCCCATGGACGCCAGAATCATCGTCGTGTAGGGGCCGTAGTAGACGTGGCTCAGATCGAGGACCCTTATTTCTTCAAGAAGCATACTCAAACCTGCATCACCTCATCCAGCGCCGATTTCAACATATCTCCCCACCGTCGAGGGCGAGGAGCCTGTCCCAGTTATCCGTGGTGATCCGCTGGATGGAGTCCGTCTCCTGCTCGGTGAGGTGCCTGAACCTTCCCTGTATCTTCAGCGCCTCCGAGACCGGCGCCAGCTCCCTCGGCTTATACGTCAGCCTGAAGCGCCTGCCATCCCCTATCTCGTAGAGGGGCCAGAGCCCTGACTCCACCGAGAGCCTAGACACCTTTATCGCGTCCTTGGGGTCGAACCCCCAGCCCGTGGGGCACGGCGCGTGTATGTGCATGTACCTGAAGCCCTTCAGCTCCTTGCCGTACTGTATCTTGGCCGTCAGGTCCTCCGGGTAGGCCACAGACGCCGTGGAGACGTAGGGCACACGGTGAAGCGCCAGTATGAACGGCAGGTTCTTCTTCGCCTCGCTCTTGCCGCGGCTCTCCTTGCTTATGGGCGTCGTGGCGCTCCTCGCCAGCAGAGGCGTCGAGCTGCTCCTCTGGCCGCCCGTGTTCATGTAGGCCTCGTTGTCGTAGGTGAACCAGAAGACGTTCTCGTTCCTCTCCGCAGCCGCCGAGAGCCCCTGGAGCCCGATGTCCACGGTGCCCCCGTCCCCGATCAGAC
This sequence comes from uncultured Candidatus Bathyarchaeia archaeon, assembly GCA_964499305.1. Lineage (GTDB taxonomy): Archaea > Thermoproteota > Bathyarchaeia > TCS64 > TCS64 > RBG-16-57-9. Next base: position 3,260 of record CAZCKR010000057.1, read on the forward strand.
CCGCCACGATTATGTCCTCCCTCCCCAAAAGCTTGTAACCCCTAGTGAGGCCCGTGAGGAACGCGGCGGCCCCCTCGAACGCCGGCGCGTAGAAGCTCGGGACCCTGATGTTCATGAAGCCCGGCGCACAGGACGCGACCTCCACACGCGCCGAGTTCCTGCCCAGCGCCTTAAACACCAGCCTGCCCACGATGGACCCGCCGCAGCCCTGGCACGCCGGGTTCCCCGGCCAAACCGCCTCCTCCTCCGGGATGTCCATTATGCTAAGTTTCTTGCTCACATCATACACCTCCTATACCCACGTGACGAGGGGCTCCACCTTCTCACCCCTCGCCGCCTTCAGCGTCCTCTCCGCTATCCTCGTGATGTCCCGTACTCTGACCTCGTTCCCGGCCAGCCCTACGTGGCAGCCAAGGATCACTGGGCGCTCATCCAGCCCGTAGACGGCGCTCCGGATGGAGTTGAAGGCCACGCCTCCCTCGCCGAGGGAGATGTTCCTGTCCAGCACGCCAATCGCTTTCACGCCTTCCCCTATCCTGGCGAACTCCTCGGCCGGGAACGGTCTGAAGGCCTTCAGCTTGACGAGGCCCACCGGCTTCCCGTCGCCCCTCAGCCTGTCTATGGCGGCCCGGGCCGTGCTCGCTATGGTGCCCATGGCAACTATGACGGCCTCCGCGTCCTCGCAGCGGTACTCGTCGACGAGCCCCCCATAAGTTCTCCCGAAACGCCTGCCATACTCTTCGTCGACCTCCTTGATCACCTTCTTCGCCCTCGTCATGGCCTCCTGGTGGGCCCTCCACCTCCACTGAAGGTCGTGTCCGCCGCCCCACTTCACCATGGTCAGGTGGGAGAAGCTCTCGTCGGCGGGGAGCGGAGTAAAAGGCTCGTCGATACTCTTTCCCTGGCTCCAATGCCTCTTGTACTCCTCTATCTCCGCGTCAAAGTTCTCAGGGAGCACAGGGTAGTCACCCTTGTAGGGCGGCAGGAAATCGTTGACCTCCTCCTGCCCCGGGATCGTGACCGGCTCCGCCGTGTAGCTCAGGACGTACCCGTCGAGGCCGAAGGCGACGGGCAGCCTGATCCTCTCGTCCTCGGCTATCCTGTACGCCATCAAGCCGGTGTCGAGGACCTCCTGGCTGTTCTCGCAGTACAGGTGAATCCAGCCAGTGTCCCTCTGGGCCATCAGGTCTGTGTGATCCGGCCCCATGGTCCTGACGCCCCTGTTGGCGACCGCCATCACCACGGGCAGCCTGTACCTGGCGGTGCCGTGAAGCGCGTGGTGCATGTAAAGCAGACCCGGCCCGGAGGTGGCTGTGAAGACCCTCACCCCCGCTATGGACGCCGCCATGCACACCAGCTGGGCGGTTATCTCGCCCTCGACGTTGACGAACTCGGCGTCAAGCTCGCCGCTCGCCACCATGTCCGAGAGGTACTGTACTATGGTCGTCTGCGGCGTTATGGGGTAAGCGGAGATAAGCCTCGTCCTCGCCAGCTTCACCGCGTACGCCACCGCCTTATTCCCGACCATGACTTCAGACTTCAAAGCTTCATGCCTCCTCCAGCTTCATCTCTATAGCGCCCACCGGGCACTCCTCCGCGCAGATGCCGCAGCCCTTACAGTAACGATAGTTTACCTCGGCCTTCCCTTCGACCATCTTTATGGCTGTCTCTGGGCAGTACACCCAGCAACGTTTGCAGCCGACGCACGTGTCCCCGTCGATCACGGGGCGGAACACCCGCCAGTCGGCCACGTCCCTCGAGTACGATATGATTGGCTCGGTGGACTTCGTCTCCGCACGTCCGGTCTTCGGGACGCCCGAGGCGTCCACGGGCTCAGAGACCTCCTTGTAGGCCTCACGCATGGCCCGGATGTTGGACTCGACTATCCTCTCGGGGAACTCCCTCCTCACCGCCTCCTCCAGTGATGCCAGGTTGACCAGGCCCGTGACCTTGGCGAACGCACCCAGTATAGCCGTGTTGGTTATGGGCCGTCCCAAGGCCTCGAGGGCTATCCTGGTCGCGTCCACGGTGGCGACCCTGAAGCTGCCTGAGAGCCCAGCCTCCAAATAGGTCCCCGGGTGGTTCACCAGCACCAGGCCGCCCTCCTTCAGCCCCTGGGTCACGTCGACCGTTCTGCCCAGCAGGGGGTCCAGGACGACGACCATGTCAGGCTCGTGGACCAGGTCCCTCTCCTTGATGTGTTCGTCGGCTATCCTGCAGAACGCGACGACCGGCGCCCCCCTGCGCTCAGTGCCGTACTGAGGGATCGCCTGAGTGTATTTACCTTCTATGTGAACGGCTGAGGACAGCATCCTTACGCCCGTGACCGCGCCTTGGCCTCCTCTGCCGTGGAATCGTATCTCGATCAATGGGTTTTGCTCCTCCGAATGAATTAATTGTTTTAATATTAAACGTTTATACGTCGATTAAAACGACTGGGCTCGACGTTGGAGCCCAGAAACTCGTCCAGAGTGGGCGTCGTTTGCTTAAAGCCAAACCACAAATAGACACCGATAATACTTGACGTGGTGACAGAGTTGAAGTTCCCGGTCACCCCGGCTACGAAGCTCCTCGACGAGGCGGGCGCCGAGTACACGAAGCATCTCTACGACTACAGGAAGTCCGGCGCCGTCGTGGCGGCGCAGCAGATGAGGGTGGATGAACACACAGTCGTAAAGACGCTGGTCATGGAGGACGACGCGGGAAACCCGTTCATGGTGCTCATGCACGGCGAGAAGGAGGTGAGCCTCAAAGAGCTGGCGCGGGTGGTAGGCGCCAAGAACGTGAAGACGACGACCGTGAGGGACGCGCAGCGCCTCACAGGCTACGCGGTGGGCGGCATAAGCCCCTTCGGCGCGAAGAGGCCTCTACCAGTCTACGTCCAGTCCACGATACTGGGCCTACCCTACCTCTACATCAACGCGGGGAGGAGGGGCTTCATCGTGGGCATGAAACCTGAGACGCTTGTAAAGCTCCTTGACGCTAAACCTGTAGACGTCGCTCGTTAATCTTTACCTAGAAAGAGCTCCTTTCAGTGGTTACATCTACCTGACTCATTACTCCTCTGCGAGGCGCTTAGACTCGGACCAGATCGCTAAGATTAATCCACCGATTACGGCGAGGGCGTAGTGGTAGAAGTTGAAGGCCAGCAACTGGTAGACGAACTCCTCGAACAGTATGTCGGCGAGCGAGGGGTCCTCGAAGAAGAAGCCCCAGATTGGGAGCATGCTCACCAGGGCGCCCATGATCTTGCCGACGAGGAAACCGCCGAGGAACGCTGTCACGTGCTCCCGGTTCACCGCATCAGCCATGGTATTGACTGATGTCGAATTCTGTTAACTCTAACCTAGGCCGCGCTGGATCAGCTGCATCAAGCCCGGCTTACCCACCGCGCCCACCGTCTGCCCCGCGGGCCTGCCGCCCCTGAACACTATGAAGTTAGGGATGCTCATGACGCGGTGCCGTGCAGCCGTACCCGGGTTGTGGTCCACGTTCAGCTTCGCGATGTAAGCCTTGCCCGCGTACTCCGCCGCCAGCTGGTGGATTACCGGGGCCATCATCTTGCACGGGGCGCACCACTCCGCCCAGAAGTCCACAAGCACAGGCTTATCCGCCTCGGAGAGGGCCTGCCGGAAGTTCTCGTCCGTCAGATCGTTCACCTTGCCGTCCCGCAGCATGGATGGCTTCGCTGGTGTGGGGGCCATCATCCGTTTCATCATCTGCTGCTTTATCTTCTCAAGCTCGTCGTCCGTGCTCATCAGGGAGACGATATGGAAGGGGGGATTATGAAGGTTGCCAGCCGGAAGCCTACTCCGTGTCCCTCCAGTTCTCCTCTATGAAGCCCTCCCTGCCGGACAGCTTCTCGTATATCCTGTACCTGGACGCCTGCTTCCTGTAGTAGTCCTGGTGGTACTCCTCGGCGCGGTAGAATGGTCCAACTGGGAGTATCTCGGTGGCCACGGGGTCCGTGAACCTGCCGGACTCGTCCAGCGTCTTCTTTGATTCCTCGGCGAGCCTCCTCTGTTCCTCGCTGTGGTAGAATATCGCGGTCTTGTACTGGGGGCCCCTATCAGCGAACTGTCCGCCGGGATCTGTGGGGTTCACGTTCCTCCAGAAGACATCCAGCAGCTCACTGTAGCTCATCTTCTCGGGGTCGTAGTATACCCGCACCGCCTCGTAGTGGCCGGTTCTCCCCGTGCATACCTCCTCGTAGGTGGGGTTCTCCGTGGAGCCGCCTGTGTAGCCGCTCACCGCCTCATCCACGCCGTCCGCCTCCTCGAAGCCAGATTCCATGCACCAGAAGCAGCCGCCTGCGAAGGTCGCGGTCTCCAGACCCTCCAGCTCCTCAGGGTTTTCTTTCTCCATCACGGTATCTTCTCCGCTTTTAGATGTGACCCATGCTCCTCCGATCATCAACGTCAGCACGGCCAAGGCTAAGACGAAGAAAGGTTTCATGAAACAGGATCAGACTTTAGGGAAACCGCGGAATATATACCCTGATAAAAGTTGGAGCCCGTTACTTCTTCAGGCTCTCGGTGTAGTCGGGCCGCGTCGAGTCGTACTTGTGGGCGCCCTCGGGGTCCCCGGTGACGTTCTTCAGGTACTCCTCGTAGCCCTCCCAGTCTCCTGCCTCGCCGTGGCAGTCGATGTAGTTCTGGGGCATGGGGTGTGTTCCAACGACGACGGGGAGCCCGACGTAGTTCTCGATGTACTTCTTATGGTCCTCTATGTATGGGCACGGCGGATAGCCAGCCAGGTAGCACGAGGCCAGGTATATCACCTCGGCTCCGTACTTCTTCATGTCCGCGGGGGCGTACTCGAGGCGCTCGCCCGGACAGCCGCCGCAGGCTATCCAGCCTACCACCTCGATGGGCTCGTCTTTAGCGATCTTCTTGAAGGCGCCGTCCCGCTCGATGATGGATCTGAAGCACTTGTTGCCGGTGCACGTCCGGTTTCTGTCGCAGATCATTATACCTACTTTTACCATGACGGATCATCATGGTTAGTTAAGCCAGCCTAAAAACGCTTTCGTGTTAGACGTGGCTGATACTCTTTATATTTCATGCCGCGTAGAAGGTTGCCGACGCTTTGACAGGGAACAACGTCTTCTCTCAGCTGTGCCGCCCAGTCAGGAGGCTCATAGACGAAAAAGGTTTCGAGAACCCCACCGAGCCGCAGCGGAGGCTGATACCCAAGATACTTGAGGGGAAGAACGTCCTCCTCATATCGGCGACGGCCACAGGTAAGACGGAGGCGGCGATGCTGCCCGTTCTCCACAGGTTCCTGCTGTCCGGCGGGAGGCAGCCTGGTATCAGCATTGTATACGTCACGCCGCTCCGGGCCTTGAACAGGGACATCCTGGAGAGGATGACGTACTGGTGCAACAGGCTGGACATCAGGCTCGGCGTCCGCCACGGCGACACCAGCCAGAGGGAGCGGGGCTACATGAGGCACAGCCCGCCCGACATGCTCATCACCACCCCCGAGACCCTGCAGGCCATCCTCCAGGGCCGCACCATCAAGAACCACCTGAAGACGGTGAAGTGGATCATCGTGGACGAGATCCACGAGCTCGCCGACAATAAGCGGGGCAGCCAGCTCAGCTTAGCTCTCGAACGCATCAGGAATGTGGCCGAGAACGACATCCAGTTCATTGGGCTCAGCGCCACCATAGGCAGCCCAGAGAGGGTGGCCCAGTTCCTGGTCGGCGAGGGGAGGGAGGCTGAGATCGTTCAGGTCTCTGCGCTCAGGGACACCCGTTTCGACATAGTCTACCCCGAGCCCGACGCCGAGGACTACGAGTTGGCGCGGAAGCTCTTCACCCACCCGGAGGTGGCGGTGCGGCTCAAGGTCATGAAGGACCTCATAGAGCAGCACGACACCACCCTCATATTCACCAACACCAGGAGCACCAGCGAGGCCCTGACCAGCAGGTTCAACCTGTGGGACACCGATTTCCCGCTCAGCATCCACCACGGCAGCCTCGCGAAGACCAGCAGGATAGCCACCGAGAAGGGGCTAAGGGCGGGCGACCTGAGGACGGTTATCTGCACCAGCAGCCTGGAGCTGGGCATCGACATCGGCGCCATCGACCTCGTGATCCAGTACAACAGCCCAAGGCAGGTGACCAGGCTCCTCCAGCGGGTGGGCCGCAGCGGCCACAGCATAGAGGAGACCAGCAAGGGAGTCATCGTGGCGATGAACAGCGACGACGCCCTGGAGAGCATGGTCATCTGCAGGCGCGCCCTCAAGGAGATCATGGAGCCCATCTATGTGCCGGAGAAGCCCTACGACGTCCTGGTTAACCAGATCATCGCCGAGCTCATGCAGAGGAACAGGCTCTACTTCCTCCAGGTGAAGAACCTCTTCGACCACGCCTACCCGTACAGGGACCTCACCGAGGAGGACGTGCTCAACGCGGCCCGCTACATGCACGACAGGTTCCCCCGGCTGGCGTGGCTCAGCGAGGAGGACGAGGTCATGATCAAGCCCCGGGGCAGCCGCAAGACCATGTACAGGTACTTCTTCAACAACCTGAGCATGATCCCAGACGAGAAGGACTACCTCATCGTCGACGTTGACGAGGACAGCCCCGTCGGCATACTCCAGGAGGCGTTCGTCGCCGAGTACGCCAAGCCAGGCGTCAAGTTCACCCTCAGGGGCCGCCCCTGGAAGATACTCAACATCCACAACGACAAGATCTACGTCCGCAGCGAGGACGACCCCACGGGCGCCATCCCCAGCTGGGTGGGCGAGCAGATTCCAGTGCCCATGGAGGTCGCCCTGGAGGTCGGGGAGATCAAGGCGTACGTGGAGGACAGCCTCGGCGAAGGCAGGGGCGTGGACGAGATAGCCAGCGAGCTCCACCTCCGGTACCCCGCCAACATAGCCACCATCAAGAGAGCCATCTCTGAGCTCGTGGAACACCACCGCAGAGGGTATACGGTGCCCACCGACAGACGGGTGGTCATAGAGGACTGGGAGGACAACGTCATAATCCACGCCAACTTCGGCAGCCTCGCCAACAGGACCCTCGCCAGGATCGTAGGCCACGTCATCAGCGAGGATACCGGGTACCCCGTCGGCGTCCAGCAGGACACCTACATGGTCATCACCCAGACCGTGGGCAGCGTCGACGCCAGGTACGTCGCCCGGATGCTCACGAGCCTAGCCGAAGGCGACATGGAGGCCGTCGTCAGAGAGGCCGTCACCAAGACGGGGCTCTTCAAGAAGCGGCTCATCAACGTCGCACGGAAGGCGGGGGCGCTGAGCAAGTTCGCCAACTTCAGCAACATCACCCTGGGGCGGCTCATTAAGAGCTTCGAGGGCACCATAATATTCGAGGAGGCCATGAAGGACACCCTCAGGCAGGACCTGGACATCGAGGCAACCATGGAGCTGCTGCGCCGCATGGCCGAGAGGGACATCGAGGTCACCGTGCTGGACACCGGGGGCGAGGTAAGCCCCCTCGGCAAGCTCGGCGTCGACAGCATCACCATGAAGACCGACATAGTGCCCCCCGAGAAGCTGACAAGGATCATCATGGAGTCAGCCAAGGCCCGTATATACAACGAGACCCGGGTGCTCGCTTGCCTCGGGAAACGGGACTGGCTGGATGAACGGCAGGCGAAGGACTTCCCAGAGAAATTAGAGTGCCCCATATGCGGCTCCACCGAGATAGGGGTCTTCGACAGAACCATGGAGGAGGTGGCCGAGCTCTTAGCCACCACGAAGAGGAGCAAGAAGGAGCCGCCCAGGTGGTGGCAGCGGGGCGCAGACGCCTCGAAGCTGGTCTCCATGTACGGCAGGAGGGCGGCCATAGTAGCGTCGGCGAAGTACGTGGACCCCACCGAGGCTTGGGACATCCTCGCCGAGACCGGGGACGAGGGAGACGCCTTCTTCGAGCGCATCGTGGAGTCTGAGAGGGAGGCGCTGCGCAGACGCTTCATGTGACGCCATGGTTTTTATCTCGTGGTTTCACTGGGATCATGGTGTTTACTTGGATAAAGAGAAGCTGACGTGTCCAGCTTGCGGCCAGTCCTTCGGCTCCAAAGAGGCGTTAGAGAAACACAAGCTGGAGCACAAGAAAGAGAAAGAGCACAAACACTGACCCCTTATTTTCTTGGCAAACCATATACGGCGTGGAGACAGTTTTCAAGCCATGAAGAAGATAGGCATGCTCACCATCGGCCAGAGCCCCAG
>CAZCKR010000058.1:0-11345 GCA_964499305.1 uncultured Candidatus Bathyarchaeia archaeon
AGCTCCCAGCCCCTGACGCCGGGGAGCCTGTGGTGGGTGAAGAAGAGCAGCTGGACTGCGTCCTTCACCTTGCGGGCGTACGCCCTCTCCGTCTTCGTCAGCTTTGCCGCCATAGCATCCACTCCTCATAGTCCACCATCATGAGCAGGCTCACTTTGGGTTTCTCGGGGTCCGGCCTCAGCTCCGGGTTGTGTATGATCTTGGTCTCCTCCAGGAGCCTGTCGTGGTGGACGTTGGCGTAGCCGTGGCTCACCATGAAGACGGTCATGTACGCCCGGTACACCGTGTCCCTGTACGTGTCTGCGCCTATCCAGTCCCAGTAGTCGATGACGCCGCCCACGCCAGTCCTCTCCCCGAGCTCACGCCAGAACCCCTCCAGTAGCCCGGCGAACCCCTCCGTGAGGATGAGCCCCAGGTCGTAGGCCTCTTGCATGGTGGCGGTGCCCGTCTCCCTCTCGGCCACCTCCAGGTCCTGCCAGCGTTCGTCCAGCGGGATGAGGCCGCCCCAGTAGCCGAGGCTCTCGGCTAGGGTCCTGGCCGAGATCTGCTCCATCTCGACGACGGGGTGCCAGCTCTTGAGGAAGGCGTCGGCGATGGCGCCTATGTCCATCCTCATGAGGCTCTGGCTGAGCATGAAGGGGTCCTTGTAGAGGGTGCTGCTCTTGTGGGCTATCCACTGGTTCTGCGTCTCCAGCACGTTGCTCAGCTCCTTGAGGGCCTCCGCGTCCAGGCAGAAGCCCTTGACGTTCTTGATGCCCGGGTAGTGCTTCCTGATGACGCCCATGACGTAGTCGAAGTCGATGTCGAAGGGCTCTATCCTTCCGCTCTGCACCATCCTGCAGAGGCTTATGACGCTCTCAAGCTCGCTGCTCATCGCTCTTCCTCCACGAGCCTCGGGACCGAGACGTCGTCGGTCTTGTGGACCATGATTATGTGCACGTCCTGGCCCTTGAAGGTGATCTGGCTGGGGGTGATGGCCATGTACTGGTCGTCTGTGCCCGCCATGGTGGAGACTATGAACTCGCTGACTGCCTCCTTGTTCTGGGGGTCCATGTGGAGGTCGAACTCGTCCACGGCCCTGAAGGGGCTGACGACGTTCTGCTGCAACGCCAACAGGAACGCCATGACCGAGCTGCTGCGCTCCCCGCCGCTGTGGGTGTACGGGTCCAGCCGCTGCGGCGCTGCGCCCTTGAAGCCGACGATTATCTCGAGGCCGGCGTCCTCGATGTCGTGGCTGTTGACGAGCCGGGTCTCGCCTACGGCCTGGAGCTTGGCGAGGAGCCTCTTGTATCGGACGTTCACCTCCTCCAGGAGGTTCTCCGTGACGTCCCGCCACTTCCTGTTCCGCTCCTCTATCTCCTCCAGGACCTGGCGGCGGCTCTCCTTGACCTCCTCGATGCGCCGCTGTATCTCCCGGAAGGTCTCGTTGTAGGTCTCGTACATGTCCTCGGCCTCCTCGGGGACGTCCGCCATGCCCATGAGGATGCCCTGGGTGCGCCTTATCTCGTTGAGTATGTCTTCGCCGCTGCGGCCGGTCTCTATCCTCGGTCCGCGGATGAGGGCCTCCGCCTCGGCGTCCCTGAGGTCACGGGTTGTGCGGTCGATCTCGGCCTTCACCTGCTCCGTCCTCCGCCTGAGCCTTCCGCGGCGGTCCTTGAGAAGCGCCAGCTGTATCCGTCCCTCGATGTACTGGTCGTTGGTGTCGTCGATCCTCTTCCTTATCGCCTCCATCTCCAGGGCGAGTCTGCTCGCCTCCTGCTCGGCCTCCGTGAGCCTCCCAGTGAATGAGGTGATCTCCGCCTGCAGCGTGTTCCTCTGCCCAAGGAACTCGTTGCTGAGGTTGTCGTAGGTCTGTGTCTGGGTCTCCTCGATCTCGGTGAAGAGGCTGAAGTAGTCGTCGAGGGTGGTGGGGCCGCTCTGTGCCTTGTCGATGAGGGTCTTTATGGTGGACTCGAAGCGCCGCCTCTGCGCCATGGAGCTCTGGATGATGCGCTCCACCTGGGTGAGCTGGTCCTTGGAGGCGTTTATGCCGTGCTCGCTGACGCCGACGAGGCGCTCGCTCTCGATGCGTTTCTCGATGAGGGTGTTCCACTGGCTCCTCATGGTGCCGAGCATGGACTCGGCGTCGACGATCCGCTGGGTGTTCCTCTCCATCTCCTCCTCCGCGGAGGAGAGGTCCCTCTCGGTATCACCCAGCTCGTCCTGCAGCCGCTGTACAACCGCCTCCAGGGCGAGCACCCTGCTCCACGCCATCTCCTGCTGCAGGAAGGTCTGGCGCTTCTGGAGCTGCCTCTTCTCCCGGAGCCTCTCGTTCTGCTCCCTCCAGTACGCCAGGGTCTCCCTGGCCTGGTTGAGGAGCTGGTTTAGGCTCTCCTCCTCGCTGAGGATGCCGCTTAGCTTTGACTTGGCCTCCACGACGTCCCGCCTGAAGCTCTCGAAGCCCACGGCCTCCTCAAGCGTCTTGAGGCGCTCCTGGGGGCTGATGTTGGCGAACCTCGTAGGCATCGCCTGGTGCATGATGATGAGCATGTTGTCGGGGTCGAACCCGAAGCTCTTCAGGAGGTCCACGACCTCGGCCTTGGAGACGTTCCGCTGGTTGAGCCTGAACCCGTACTTCCCGTCCCTGCGTAGGGTCCTTGTGAGCGTGATCTCGTCCATGTTGTACTGGGGGACGGGCCTGTACCCGTTCTCCTGGACGCTGTTGTCGAGTATGAGTGTGACCCTCGCGGACTCGGCGTCCCATCGGATGAGGTCGCTGAGCCTCTTGGATCGCTCCGTGTAGGTGTCCCCGAGGGCTACGCATATCCCGAGGAGCAGGCTGGACTTCCCCGAGCCGTTGGGCCCGCATACAACGTTGACACCCTGCTTGAGGGGGATGCGGGCGTACTCGTAGGACATGAAGTTCTCTAGTATTACCTCGCGGATGAGCATCTATGGGCCTCGAACTCTAATACCTCAGCTACGCCTCATTTTTAAAGTTTGACTAAAATCTTGTACCACCCCGGGGAAAGTGTAAAACGATTGTAGAGCCAATACACACTGATACCCATGATCGAGTTATCCAAGGCCCAGGAAGAGAGGGCCATGAGGCTCCACAGGGAAGCCGTGGTGGTGGACACCCACTGCGACACCCTGATGCAGTTCCTGAAGCAGCCCAACAGAATGCCGCCCGCCCGTAAACTCGGGGAGAAGGCGGACAGAGGACACATCGATCTGCCGAGGATGATCGAGGGCGGCGTCACGTGCCAGACCTTCGCGGTGTACACGGGCAGACGCGCCTTCGTGCCGGAGGCCACACAGGTGGCCCTCCAGATGGTGGACAAGTTCTACTCTGAGATAGAAGCCAACGACGGTATCGTCGCGGTGGCCAGCCACGACGAGATAGTCGACGCGAAGAAGAATGGCCTCGTCTGCGGGCTTCTGTCCCTGGAGGGGGCGGAGCCCCTCATGGGCGAGATAGCGCTGCTCAGGGTCTTCTACAGGCTGGGAGTCAGGATGCTGAGCTTCGCGTGGAACTACAGGACGCCGTTCGCGGACGGCCTCGGAGCCAAGAGGGCCGAGAGCAAGCTCCCCGAGCTGGGGGTGCAGGCGCTGGAGGAGATGGAGAGGCTCGGCATGATATTCGACGTCTCCCACCTGGCTGACTCGGTGTTCTGGGATGTGACGGACGTGATGAAGGGGCCGTTCATCGCGAGCCACAGCAACTGCAGGGCGGTCTGCGACCACCCTAGGAACCTCACCGACGACATGATCAGGGCGCTGGCTGACCACGGCGGCGTCATGGGGATGAACTTCGCCCCAGCCTTCGTCGACAAGGAGAAGGCCACCGTCGAGAAGATGGTGGACCACGTCGACCACGTAGTGGACCTCGTGGGACCTGATCATGTGGGGCTGGGAAGCGACTTCGACGGCATCGGGTCCACACCAGAGGGCCTCGAGGACATCAGCAAGATGCCCAACATGACGAGGGTCATGGTGAGCCGCGGCTACGGAGACGAGGACATACGGAAGATACTGGGCGGAAACCACCTGAGGGTCTTCAAACAGATCATCGGCTGAGCCGCCCCCATCATTTTATCCCCTTCATTCCTTGCATCGCTAAGCTGTTTAGAAGATGCGGTTCAGATGAAGCTGCTAAAGGCAGCTGGGAATGGAGCAGGATAGGTAAACCATGTGGCTCCGTTTTGTGCCTTGCAGAAGCCAAGTAATAGAGGTGTCAGCTGTCGTCGTCTATCCGTTGTCTTGTGATCGCCGTGCCGTCGGGGAGGTGGAGCTGCTGGCCGCGGACAGCCAGTTCGAGTCCCAGGGCGTCTTCCAGCTCCTCGACTCGCTGAAGATAGGCCACATCATAGCCTGGAGGCGGCTGAAGCGGCGGGTGAACCCATCTGACGTACTCTTCGTGAAGGACCGGATCGACGTGGAGGGCCCGGAGTGGAAGAAGAGGATATACAAGCGGCTCCGGGCTGTGGTGGAGGGCTTCAACGGCCGGGTTAAGAGTCGTGCTGCCTATAGCAGGCTTACGTGGCAGGGGCTGGGGAACGCCTCGATTCACGTGAGCCTCGTCTTGATGGTTGTTTATGCTGTCTGTATATAGCCGCTTATGGCGTTGGGAGGCCTGAGCTCAGGCAGAGCATAGCCTTCTTCGCGTGAGGGTGGGTCCAGGGATGGAGGGGTATGCTAGATGGTTTCATGTGCCTCTTGGTGTCGGTGAGAGGTTATGCTGTGTTTGGAGTCGTCTGTCGACGGTTTTAGAGGGGTTTTTGGATTTCTGTTTCTCTGGAGAGGAGCGTAAAAGCAGACGCACGCATTCCTCAAATCAAAAAAAACTCATTATTGAATCTGCCTGCGCGGAGCCCGTGATTATCAGGTACTGCATGAGGAGGCAGTCGTATTCCTTCAGGGTCTCGTTCAGCGTCACCGTGAGGGCGTCGTGCTCCTCGGTCAGACCCGCGAGGGCCTCAGACACGGCGCTATAGTCCTCCTCTAGATTCTGGTGGTCCCCGTCAAGGTCGTCATACTCCCCTTGGAGGTCCTCGAACTCGGATGTCAGAGCCTCGTGACGGCTGCTCAGGTTCAGGTGCCGCTGGGTGATCTCGTTTAACATGGTCTTGTAGTTGTTGGGCAAGAGGTCTTCCAGAAACAGGGGGTGTAGACGAGGCTGACCCGTAGCCTACAAATCCACCGACGACGACACCAATCAGCAATAATGCATATGATTTTAGACTCATGGACGACCAATGAATGTGAGAATTCAAATAAAAAAAATTGTTTGTCACTCCTCAGTATTTCAAAAATACTTCTCCAATAGGCCACACACCCAAATTTTGAGTCACGCCTCTGGATTCGATGCATAAATTTAAACGGGTAGAGAGCGGGGGTTCAAACCTCGTCCCTAGCACTCAAGCCATTATAATCATTATTGAGGTATTCGCGTGTATATGCACAATCATGGAAATTCGAGTGTGTTCCACACCCACGGTTATTGTAATAGGAGCCATCACTATATCGCAAGCGGTAATCGCGGAATGGTGGAACTATTATCTATAAACGTTATTAACATTTAATTAAAAGCTTGGTGCTGTGTTTAAAGATGAGAGGCTCTAAAATCCTGAAGCCCGCATCAATCATGTTACTCCTGGTCGCGTTCATGTTTCAGGTTTCACCCGTGAACGCCTCTGGGTATTCCGATACCGCGTATCTCGCGGAAAAGACGCTCCCCCCGACGGTCTTGGTTTACAGCGTCATCGAGTACGAGGCCACGATGTACATTCCCTGGAGCACGGGAGCCGAGGAGTACACGGTCACCAACTCCATGTCCGCGATGGGATCGGGCTTCTTCGTGAATCCCGAGGGCTACATCATAACCAACGGCCACGTGGTGTTCTGCTATGATAGTAATAACTACAAAGACGACTCCATATTGAAGAGCCAGATAATCCAAGACGCCACCGGGACGCTTATCGAATATGTCCAGCAATACGAGAGCTACACCCTCAGCCAAGAGGATGCCCAGTACACTCTCAACTATAACCTTGAGAATGGAGTCGTGGACACCACCAGCAGGTCCGAGTACATAGTCCTCGGGGAAGCCCGGGGGGACATAATCGAGACCAAGCAGGGGTATATGGCGACGGTGGTTGCCGCCGATCCCTTCCTAGGGAGGGACCTGGCATTACTGAAGGTGGAGCTTAGCAACACGCCTTCGCTCCTGATCTTGGAAACCTCGGAGGACTTGAATGTGGGAGACCAGATCTTCGCCCTCGGATATCCCGGCGTGGCCACGTTCCACCCCCTCCTCAGCCAGGACACCCTTCTTCAGCCTACTTTCACAATGGGGATCGTCAGCGCCAAGAGGCTCACCGCCAAGCACATTAACGCTATCCAGCACAATGCGGAGGTAACCCACGGGAACAGTGGGGGCCCTCTCGTCAACAGCGAGGGAAAGGTGGTCGGCGCCAACAACATGGGGAGCATCACGGAGCTCGGCATAGAGGTGGCCGGCTTCAACTTCGCCATCGCCAACAACGTCATCCTGGATTTCCTCAGGGAGAACGGAGCCGAGAACTCCATCGGCACCACCACCACAGAGTACGAGAAGGGCCTCGCCTACTACTACGCCAACATGTACGGCAGCGCTAAGGAGACGTTCCAGGACGTCCAGGCTATCTTTCCCTATCACTGGAGGGCCCAGCAGCTCGCTCAAGAGTGCCAGGGCAAGATATCCCGGGGTGACAGGGCCGAATGTTCGATATCGCTGAGCGTCTCCTCCTCAGAGGCCACTGCGGGCAAGGACGAGGTGACGGTGAATGGCGTCATCGCTCACAGCTCCGATACGCCCATCCAAGTGACAGTGAAGTGGCCAAACCCTGCGGTGGTCTTCACTTACACAAAGCCGGACGACTCCACATCAACGAAGACGGTGATAGCGGGCAGCGACGGAACCTTCGAGGACACCTTCACACCTGAAATTGAAGGGTCCTGGACCATCTCATCGAGCTGGGAGGGCAGCGACGACCACGGAGAGGCGGCAAGCCAGTCACTGACGGTGAACGTGGTGAAAGCCGCAGCAGGCGTACCCGGGTTCCCAATCGAGTCGATCCTAGCAGGATTAATCGCCGCAGCAGCACTCCTCTGGTTTGTCCAGAAGAGGGTATAACTCTTTCATCACGCGTATGCCGACGGGAGAACACGCGCGGGCTAATTCAATAATTCAAGTTTAATTGGGATAACTACCTCAAATCATCTTGAAGAGGATGAAACAGGTAGGTTCTCCCATGCTACTGTTCGAGAACCTGGATTTAACCCCTATCCACCACATCCTCTGGACCAGCCTCCACAAACAAGGCCCCGGAAGACCAGTAGAGTACCACCCCGAGTGGGACCTCAAAGCCCTCATGCTACGCCAGCTGGAGCAGATACCCTACGTCAAGGACATGGTAAAATGCCTCAAGAGGAACGCCTACCTGAGGCGGGCCTGCGGTTACGGTGACAGGGCCCCCTGCGAGGCCCACTTCAGCCAGATGAAGAAGCGCATCGGCGTCGAGGGCTTCCGAATCATCGAGGCCTGGCTCAGGAGAGAGGCCCTGAGGCTGAGACGGTCTCAGCCACTATCAGCTTCAGGTCTCGTCCAGGCCGCCTACATAGACGGCACCGACCTCCCCGTCTGGAGCAGCAGAGACCCCCACGACACCCGGCGCGGCCTCGGCGACCCGGATGCACGGGTGGGCAGAGGTAAGAAAGGCTTCTTGCTTGGCTATCAGAGCCTGTTCCTAGTGGACATCGAGGGTTTCCCGCTGGGCCACGTGGAGGCATCGCTCAACGTGAACCAGGGAAGCAGCTAGTAGGCAGCCTCCTGGACCGGGTGCTTGGTGAGTGCATCGAGGTGGAGCTCCTAGCTGGGGACAGCCAGTTCGAGTCCCAGATGATCTTCAGCCTCCTGGAGTCTCGTAAGATGAGTCACGTTATCCCGTGGAGGCGGTTGAAGCGCCGGGTGAACCCCGCCGAGGTGTTGTCGGTTAAGAACCGTATTGACGTGGAGGGTCCTGAGCATCTCAGGTGTGTCTACCATAGGCTCAGGGCTCCCACCGAGGGGCTTATCGGCCGGGCATAGAGCAGGCTGGGGTTCAGGCGGCTCACCTAGCAGGGCATGGATAATGTTTGCATCCACATGAGCCTCGTTCTGATGGTGGTCTATGCTGTGGCCATCGCCGCATACAACCTCAGAAGGCCCGAGCTCCGGCAGAGCGTCGCCTACTTCTCGTGATGATGATAGTGGTTATGATGGGGTGGAGTTAGAGGATGCCGTTCATGAGTCCCATGTTTAACGGGGTTCATTTGATTCGGTGCCCTGTTTTCAGCTGTTTGAGCCGTGGAAGAATAACTGACCCTCTAGCCACCCATAAAATGAGTGAAAAGACTGGGTAAAAACACCCTTCTAAACTAATTATTTAATCCGCCTGCGCGCATTCTGGGCGGGAACCATCTGAGGGTCTTCAAGAAGGTCTTCGTCTGACCCCGTCCCCTATTCCTGTTTTTTCTCGTTGCCACGCAGCCCTTGCAGTTGTGCTCCTCTCTCTGGGGGCACTCTGCGCAGTCTGACCGCAGGGAGGGGACTCGCATCGAGTTATCTCCCGGGGGCTCCTGGGGTATATGACCTCCTCCATTAGGTGCGTCTGGGATTTGCTCTCGGGGAACAGCTCGGAGTAGTCCGCCCACCACCTGTGCTCGTCCGGGACCATGAACACGGTGGTCACGGTGCAGCCGTTGACACCCGCCACCAGCAAGTGGGGGCAGTCCTTGATGAACCCGGCCTCCCTCAACGCGTCCTCGTGGGACGCCAACTCCTTGGCGACGACGGTCGCCACGTGCCCTTCGACAGCCATAGATGAATCATGGGGTCCCATGTTTTAGAAATTGCTATAACGCGATCCGTAGCTGTATTAATCGATTCTATGTCTGCGGGTTTTCGTGGTTCAGAGTACTGTTGGATGAACGGCAGAGTAATCCCGACGAGCGAGGCGTTGGTCTCGGCGATGGAGCCCATCTACCTGGGCATCTTCGAGGGCATCAAGGCCTACGTCGAGGGCGACGTGCTTTCAGAGGGGAAGCTGAACGTCTTCGGGTGGAAGCAGCACGTGGACCGCCTCTTCAGGAGCGCCGAGGTCGACGGCCTGGCCATGCCCTACTCGAAGGAGGAGCTGTTGAAGGCGGTGAAGGAGACCATCAAGGCGAACGGGTACAAGAGAAACACCTACATCCAGCCCAGGGTCTGGCCCAAGGCTGGGAAGCAGGAGGATAGCCACGTCGTGGTGCCCACGTGGGGCTTCGAGACGCTTCTAGGCAGGGACAACCCCCTGTTCGGGGAGGAGCGGAGGTTCATGGTGAGCAGCTGGAGGCGGCTCAGCAGCGACGCGCTGCCGCCGCAGGCCAAGAGCTGGGCCAACTACGCCAACTCGGCCTTGGCGAGGCGGGAGGCCATGCGCTGCGGCTACGACAACGCAGTTTTCCTCGACAGAAGGGGTTTCGTCAGCGAGTCAACGGGGGCGTGCCTCATGACTGTGAGGGACGGCAAGGTGATCACGCCGCCGGTGACGGCGTCCATACTGGAGTCGGTGACCAGGGGCTGCTTCATCGAGTTCATACCAGACCTCGGCATCCCGGTGGAGGTACGGGACATCACCCGGGTGGAGCTATACGCGAGCGACGAGGCGTTCCTCTGCGGCACAGGAGGCGAGTGCACGCCCATAACCAGCGTCGACGACATCAAGTTCGGCGAAGAGTATCCGGGTCCCATCACCACGAAGATTGCCGAGTACTACTCCGATATACTGGCGGGGAACGTGGCCAAGTACAAGCACTGGCTGACCCCCGTCTAACCCCCTTTTTTCTCTTGTTCGACTGATGGGAAAGGATTTTATGTTTAGCGCCGCGTCTAATACGGTGCAGATTGGGCCGGTGGTCTAGCCTGGCAGGACACCGCGTTCACACCGCGGTAGTCGCCGGTTCAAATCCGGCCCGGCCCACCAACCTCTTAGTCTATTTTCAATGGGTTTATATTTGTCGCGCGGGGAGCTACTTACAGAGAAGAGAGGAGAATCAGGAATGGACCAGCCCACTGTGGACGGGGTGTCCCTCAGGGGTCCTCGGAACGGGAGGCAGACGGAGTGGAGGATGCCGACGAGAGCAAAGTGGTATCCTCTTTACGAGGAGGATGAGGACTTCAGGCTCTGGTTCGACAACCTGTCGAGAGGATCGCCCACCACTGCAATAGAGAGGGCCCGCGTCCTATACCGCTTCCTGCGTCTCAAGGGGTGGACACTCGACGAGCTCACGAATCGTATAAAAGGTGACCGAGACGGGTTCGAGAAGCTCCTCATATCCTTCGTCGGCCAGCAGGAGAAGACGGGCTACGCGCCCGGCACCATAGAGAACTACCTGAAGAGCGTCAAGAGCTGGGCGAACTGGCATGGCGTGAATTTCGTCCGCCAGATAAAGATAAGCAACAGGAACCATACGCCGACGCTGGACGAGGAGAAGGTGCCCACCGTACGTCAGGTCCAAGACATAAGGAGCTCCGCCGCACCCAGGGGCAGGATATGCGTCGGCGCCGTGGCCTACGGGGGCATGCGACCCCAGGTCCTAGGACACCAGAACTTGAAGGACGGTCTCAAGCTAGGGGATCTCCCCGAGCTGGACATCGACTCCTTGGAGTTCGAGACTTTCCCCACTCTCGTGGTCGTCAGACCAGAGCTCTCGAAGGCAGGACACAAGTACCGGACTTTCTTCCCCAAGGAGACTTGCAGGGACATTCTCGCCTTCCTAGAGAAGAGGCTGAGCTACGGGGAGGTTCTCACAGAAAAATCCGCCCTAGCCAGTGTGAATCCCAATTTGAGGCGAGGCCAATGGGGCTACGAAAGTGATCCCGAAAACAGGCACATACGAACAACGATAGTTTCAAGGGACATAAGGAGTGCGATGAGGCCCACCTACGGCTACAGACCTTACGTCCTCCGAAGCTACTTCTCCACCCGCCTCCTGATGGCTGTGAGTGATGGAGTGCTTGAAAACCAGTTCAGGACTTATTGGATGGGCCACGCAGGGACGATGGCGGCCAGATATAGTAGCAACAAGTCCATGCTCCCAGAGGACTTGGTCGAAAACATGCGGGAGTCCTACAGGAGGTCTCGCAGATACCTGCTCGGGGACACCTTGAACGAGGATGAACTCAGGAGGAAACAGATGCTCGACACCGCCAGGATGCTCGGATTCGGAGAGGAGAAGCTGGCGAAGTTAACAGAGATACTGGAGCGAACAAGGACCGTGGACGAGGCCGTGGAAGAGTTCCA
>CAZCKR010000059.1:0-11000 GCA_964499305.1 uncultured Candidatus Bathyarchaeia archaeon
CTTGACCAGGTTCTCGAAGTCGATCCTCAGCTGTCTGACCCAGCCCCTCTCGGCGTGGAAGTCAGCGTTGTCGCTTATACACCTGACGGGGCACACGAGCTTGCCTTTCTCGTATCCTTCACATTCGTCCTCGGTCTCCGGGGCCTTCCCGCATCGCCGTGTACAGAGCTTCATGGTAAGGCTCTGGATGGCGGAAAGCAGCTCCGGGACACCCAGGTTCATCTTCGTCTTCGGCGTCACCATGGTAAAACTATCTTGCCCATTCACATAGTCGACCGCGCTGGGTGTATACTTCTCCGCCATGATGATTATCTCTCCATAATCTGTGTCATCATAATCCGAGACTATCTGTTTCACCGATTCGAGGTCCGCCTTCTCGACCCGTCCATCCTTGTCGATGAACACCTTGACGATGGTGTCCTCTCCTTCTTTTGACTCGAAGTCAGCTGTACAGTTCTCGTCGTCGTACCCAGAGAACCTTACGCCGTGAAGCGTCTTAACCAGCTCCACCTCTGTATCAAGCCACTCCGAATTTACCTTTAAAGCCATTTTCCTATAAAATCCTCAATTATTTCTATGCAATATTATAGGTGATACCGATATATAATCGATATGTAAGAAAATGTAATTAAAGAAAACAATTTTTTCTATAACTCAACGTTTAATCATGTGTTTTAAAATTCGATTATTTCGAGATTTTGTAATAAAGTGACAATTATTGAAACTGTGTGAAACATTAGAGACCGAGGTTTCTTGTAGCATCAACATAATGTATTCAATGCTAAGATCTAGGTTTCATCGGGGGCCAAGCTTTCGTAACCCCAACGCATCTCGTCCCTTAACGCCGTATCCACTTATATGTAGTACCAGCTAGTAATTACGAGGTTTGCGAATGAAATATTCGATTACTTTATATTTCATGCCTTTTTGTGTTCCTTCAAAGGGTGAAGAGATACCGTAAGGTAAACTAAGCCGCGGAGACTCTTACCATTAACGTGTGATATAAATGTCGTATGAGGTTGAGCAGAGTTTCAGAAACATCGTCCGATTCTACGCCTACGAACTATACATGATTGATAAAGGGAACAAAGCAACCTCGTTCTTCAACGAGAGACAGCGCAGGAGCCTCACCAAGAACGGCGTCTTCGAGAAGATCTATGTGCACAGGGGCTGCAGGCTGAAGATCTCTGAAAAAGCTAAAGCTATTCTGAATTCAATCGACCTGTCATCCATTGCTTTAACCGATTTTTTTTAGGTTAACCGAGATACAACTAAATCTTCTACTCATTACTTTTGGACGCACGTTTAGAGTTGTATCTCAACCCCTACGTTTTTATATCTCCTCCCAGTCATAGTGCTAGAACGAGAGGAAAAACACGTTGGCGTGGCACGACAATCTCACTAAACGCAAGAAGACAGGCGGCAGGAAACGCGCGTACCGGACTAAACGCATACACGAACAGGGCAGACACCCCGTCGAGACCACCCTCGGCGAGACCAAGCGCAAGAAAGTCGAAGGCAGAGCCAGGATAGAGAAAGTCAAGCTAGTAAAAGCAGAGATGGTCAACGTCAGCGACCCCGCCACAGGCAGGACGGAGCGCCTCGAGATCCTCGACGTCGTCAGAAACCCCGCCAAGGCAGACTACAACAGGAGAGGCGTCATCACCAAAGGCACCATAATACGCACCGAGAAAGGCCTCGCTAGGATCATCTCCAGGCCCGGCCAGGACGGCGCCCTCAACGCGGTCGTCGAGGAAGAGTAACCTTCTTAGCCGGAGACCCGGCAAACCTATGTGAACCGCCTTGAGGGGAAAGGGTAAACTCCGTGTTTGGCCGGTATACTTCGACGCCAATTATAGCAGAGGAGAGGGAAGGAGAGTCCCCCGAACCAAGGCCGTCAGGGACCCCAAGGCAGAGGACATAGAGAAAGCAGCCAAGAAGCTTGGGCTAAACCCGATTCTGGAGCCAGCGGCCACTTACAGCAAGCAACCTTGGAGGCCAGTCGGAGTCGTCCTCGTGGACAAGAAGGGCCCCAAGACACGGATAATCAACGACATCGCCGAGGAGATGAAGCGACGATGAAGATAAAGGCTAAGCTCGGCGACGTGCTGCACCGCTCAGGCAGCAGCGGCCACCTCATAGTAAGGCTGGAGGCGGAGGCCCACATAGGCGAGCCGGTTTGCGACAGTAAAGGGAACCGGGTGGGCACCGTTTTTGATATCTTCGGGCCAGTGGAGACACCATTCGCGTCTGTAAGGACCCGTGAAGACGAGGGGGCGGCCGAACACAGAGCGCTCTTCCTCGGAGAAGGGAAGAGGCAGAGCAGGCCAAGAGACAGATCTAGGCGTCGTAGAAACCGGTCTTAGGCAGGGTTCAGGCAGTCTCTTACCCTCATTACTTCGCCTCCCTTAAGATATACCCTAGGCACTCTTCTACCCACCCCGCATGTCACCTCGTCGACGATGGTGCCGAGCCACCCCGCCACCTCCTCAACTGTGGGGCTGCCTTCAGAGCCGTCCCCGAACAGCGTCACGGTGTCACCAACCTTGACCCGCCCTAATTTCGTCACGTCTACCATGCACTGATCCATGCACACCCTCCCGACGATTGAGGCCCGGCGTCCATCGATCGTCACCTCCCCGACGTTGCTCAAACCCCTGCGGAAGCCGTCAGCGTAGCCGACGGGAAGCGTGGCTATCCTGCTCACCCCCTCGGTGCTGTGGGTGAGACCGTAGCTCAGCCCCGTGCCGGGCGGGACTGTCTTTACGTGGGAAGTCTTCGCTTTCAAGGTCATGGCGGGGAGGAGATCTACCCGCTTTTGGTCTACGTGCGGCGAGGGGTATAAGCCGTTGAGCATGATTCCGGGGCGGACCATGTCTAGGCTGTACTCGGGGAGATCGATGACGGCGGCGCTGTTGCTGACGTGCTTGACCGGAACGTCGAACCCCCTGCCCCCCAATTCCTCAACAACTCGCATATACTTCTCGAATTGCCTCCTGGTGTAAGTCTTGTCCGCTTCGTCGCTCACGGCGAAGTGCGTGAAGACACCTTCAACCTCGACCCCCGGAAGGCTGCAGACCTCCATGATAGCGTCAGCGGCTTCATCGGCTCTGAACCCCAGACGCCCCATGCCTGTGTCCACCTTCACATGGACGACGGTCTCGCGCCCCGCCTCGAGTGCCGCGGCACTCAGAGCCGTGGCGTGGCCGAGACGGTAAACGGTAACCGAGACATCGTGCTCAAGCAGCAGTGGATAGAGATACTCCGGGACATACCCGAGCACGAGGATAGGTGCCTCGACCCCGTGGCGCCTGAGCTGCATGGCCTCGCCGAGGGTAGCCGTCGCAAGACGATCAGCCCCGTTCTCCAAGAACACCTCGGCTGCCTCCACCGCCCCGTGCCCGTACCCGTCGGCCTTGACGGCCGCCATTATTTTCGAAGAGCCTGGGGTCACCCGCCTCGCCTCGCGGACGTTATGAGCCAACCTATCCAAGTCTACCTCCGCCCATACCGGGCGGATCATGTTGGTCTCCGGGATCATGGAGAATGATCAACCTGTGGACGCTGAAAAGCTTGGAGGCTGACTGAGCCATGTAGCCTCGCTCTGGTAGGGTGTTTGGCGCGGTCGGCAGGATTCGAACCCGCGGCCCCGGGTTCCGAAGACCCGTGCTCTATCCACTGAGCTACGACCGCCCATGGTTCAGAGATTCGCACCTAGAAAAGGGTTACCCCTCCACGGGTTGAACCTAAATACCTGTAACTTGACACGATACACGTGAACATCGAGGCCCATCTGCCATACGGAGAGACGAGCATAAGACTAAGCATATCCGGCCGATACGATTGCACCGTGCTGGAGCCGAGGAACATGAAGAGCGTAAGGGACCCCTGCGCCGCTTTGAGGGCCTCGATGCTGAACCCCATGGGATCGAGAAGCCTGCTAGGCCTCGCAGAGAGCTCTAGGAATCCGTGCATTATAGTCTCAGACTCGACGAGGCCGACCCCGAGCGGGCTTATCACCGAGGCGGCACTCGACGTGCTTAACCAGGCGGGCGTTCCAGACGAGAGGGTGAGGGTGGTGGTGGCCACAGGTCTGCACAGGCCGTGCACCGACGCGGAGCTGTTGGAGATTATGGGAGCGGAGTTGCTTAAACGGGTCAAGATCGTCAGTCATTCAGCCCGTGACAGGGGCTCCGTCGACCATGTAGGCGACACGACGCTTGGGACGCCGGTGTGGGTAAACAGGGAGGTCCTTGACTCCGATCTGGTCATCGGCGACGGGTACATAGAGCCTCACTTCTTCGCCGGCTACACGGGCGGCGGAAAGAACATACTCCCCGGTGTCTCGGGGCTTGAGACGATAAAGGCCAACCACGGAGCCGAGATGATCGATCACCCCAAGGCCAGGGCTGGGGTGCTGGATGGAAACCCCATCTACATGGACATCGTGGAGGGGGCGCGGATGACGGGATACCACCTCAGCGTCAACGTCACGCTGAACTCCATGAAGAAGGTGTCAGGCGTCTTCACCGGCGACTTTGAGGAAGCCCACCTGAAGGGATGCAGCTTCCTTAAGGGCTACGTGGGCGTGAAGACGGAGCCCGCTGACATAGTAGTCACTACCAACGGCGGCTACCCGCTGGACAGGGACCTCTACCAGGCGGTGAAGGGGATGACCGTCGGCGAGGCATGCGTGAAGGAAGGCGGCGTCATCGTCGTGGCCTCCGAGTGCAGGGACGGCATAGGGCATCCGGAGTTCAGGAGGCTCGTCGAGGAGTCCCGGAGCCCTGAGGAGATTCTAGAAACCGTTAGGAGCCCCGGTTTCTTCATGATAGATCAGTGGCAGGCCCAGACGCTGGCTAGGGTGCTTCAAAGGGCCCAGGTGATATGTGTGACGGGCGGCGTAGAGGCAGACGAGGTAAGGAAGATGCACTTGACTCCCGCCCGGAGCCTCGACGACGCCATGAAGAAGGCGCTAGACGCCGTTGGCCGGGACCCCGAGATAAGCATAATACCCGGGGGGCCGTCTACGATTCCGCTGTTGGGGTGATGGTCGTGTGGCTGGAGAGGGTGGTTCAGAGGGTCGAGGTGACCGCGCTGGTCCACGCGACGGAGGACGAGTCCAAGGTAAGGAGAGCCGTTCTGAACCTCCTGCCGCCGGGCATCGATCCTCCGGCGTTCGAGGCCGTCAAGCTGCAGGGCTACTACGGGGACCCCATAACCGCCCTGAAGCTCAACGTGAAGCACAGGAGGCCCGCCACGGAGCTGCTTGACCACATCGTCAGACGGCTCTCGTCTCTGGACCTCCAGACTCTTCTGGAGGAGCTGCACCAGCGCATCGACGAATCGAAGAATCTTTACATCAGGCTCGACAAGCAGAAGGCGTACACCGGTAAGGCGGTGTTGGAGAGGCATGACTCCATCAGAGTCAAGGCGAGGCTCCGGCTCCCCCACAAGGCGGACCCCGTGGAGTCCATACGGACGTACATAGAATCCTTGGAGACGTATCCGACATGAGGCGCTTCATAGACCTCCAAATACTCCCCGGGCCGGGGAAGACGGCTGAGATGCTGAGCCACGCCAACCACCTGGGGTACACTGCGGTCGGCTGCGGGGGGGACACCCCGTCTGACGCATCCATCGAAGTAATATCCAGGCTTGACATCGCGCCTAGGAGCCAGCAGGATCTACAGCGCATGCTCAAAGGGAACAGACGGAAGCACGAGGTGATATCGGTTCTATGTCTATCCAAGGGCGTGGCCCGCCAGGCGGCCAAGAACCCTAGGGTAGATCTTCTGAGGTTCCCGAGGGGCCCTTCGAGGAGGAGAGTCTGGCTTGACAGGCAGCAGGCGTCGTTGGCAGGTGAAGGGGGCTGCCACTTCGAGGTGGTGGCTAGCGACCTACTTACCCAGGACCCTGAGACGCTGGGCTACGTCGTCAAGCAACTGAAAAAGGAGGTCTTGAACGCACGCAGATACGACGTACCCGTGGTGCTCTCCAGTGGAGCCGACTCTGTTCACGGTATGAGGGACCCGAGGTCGCTGGCCGCGTTGATGAACCTAGTCGGGTTGGGCGAGGAGGAGTCGCTGGACCTAATCTCTGTGAACCCATGGGCCCTGGTCGAAAGAAACCGTGATAAGCTCTCCGCGTCATATGTTTCACCCGGAGTCCGGGTGATGGATTCTTGACCGAGAAAGCGAAGATAGACGTACTGGTTCACTGCTTCTACCATAGGGTGGGTCTTCACAGGGGGCACCCCGTGCTTAGCGTCAGGTGGCCCCTCACGCCGATGCCTCAGGAGACGGTGAACGAGGTTTATGGGGGCAAGGTCTTCAGCCTAGGGAGCACCAACACCGTGCTCATCAGGGACGGAGACCTGAACATGGTTCACGACCCAGGGATACTGCAGCTGGGCAGGTACGGCACCCTTAGGATGAGGCTGGAGGAATTCGGGCTGAAGCCAGACGACATAGACGTCGTGATCAACAGCCACTGCCACTACGACCACATAGAGGCAAACTACATGTTCAAGGGCAAGCCGCTCTACGTCCACGAGGAGGAGGTGAAGTTCTGCGACAGGCTGTACTGGCCCGAGTTCACCGAGGCCTTCATGGGCATCATGGACGTGAAGAGCTTCAACGGTGACGCACGGGTCTCTGACAACGTTAAGATCATCGAGACGGTGGGTCACACCCCGGGGAGCGTCACGACCCTCGTGGACACGGAGGACGGGCTCGTCGCTCTGGTGGGGGACGCCGCCATAGTCAAGGAGGATCTGCTGGAGCTGAGGCCGCCGAGCGTGGTCACGAAGAACCTTGAGGCCGACGTCGCCGTAGCCAGTCTGCGGAAGATCAGGGATCTAAACCCCGTCTTGGTGGTGCCCGGCCATGACGCGCCCTTCTCTCCACAAGGTTTAAAATAGTCTGTCCTGTAGGGGTTGGCAGTGAATAGGTTTGCCTACACACGGCTCTCTTACTAAAGCAGGAAAGGTGAGGGCACAGACCCCAAAGATCGATGGCATCGATAGGAAGAGCCCCTCCCCTAAGAGAAGGAACAGATCTAACTATAAGAAGCGGATTCTCTACGCTAGGGAAGAGCGCTTCAGTAGACGTTAAAGCCTATTTCTCAACGATTTCACGAATGTGTTGAACCAAGGCAGGGTCATCAGGTACCTGAATAACAGTAGACCGATTGATGCAACTAGACCCAGGTAGCCTAGTCCTTTTATCCAGTCGAAGGGGCTTCCAGTGGGTCCTGTGGATGTATCCGGGGGCTCTTTGAGGTACTCGCTGGGCTGATAAGACGCGTTGGTCACTTGGGCGCTGTACGTGTAGATCGTGATGATGAGGGCTAGCGACGTGACTAGGCCGAGGGATAGCCTCCAGTTTGCGTTCAAAGACGCCTTGATGAGACGTATGTATATCTGTGGTATGCCCATTACTTTCATTTAGGCTTAAAGAAATGGGGTTAAAAATATGATGTACCTCTCTGGCGGTTACATCGTGCATAGTTTTGAAGGAGTCTTCTCGATGTCGTATCGATCTTGACGTCGGTTTAAACTATAGGTGAGAGGAGACCCAGTCGATGACCGCCTTCTGGAGAGGGATCCTGTGTTCGCTGAACCCGTGGTCGGCGCCCTCGATCTCCACCAGCTTCTTGGGCTCGTTGGTCGCCTCGTAGAGCCTCCTGCTGTCTGACGGCATGGTCACGTTGTCATTAGTGCCCAGGACCACCATCAAAGGTGCGTGGACCTTCCTCACGGTTTCGATTGGATTCAGTTTAGAGGCGGCGACCTTGATGTCCTCTCGCAGCCTCTCCTCCGTCCACCCAGCCAGTTTACCTTCCGCCATCTTGAGGAAAACGGGTACGATGTTCTCAAGGTATGGGCCCTCAGACCAAGGCTTCAAGTCTGAGGCGGGCGCCATGAGGACCCCCGTCTTCAGCGACGGGTCCATGCTCATGCACTTGGTCAGGGGCACCGCCCCCATGCTATAGGAGACCAGCCCCACCCTATCGGGGTCGACCCAGTTCAGGTCTCGTAGGTACTTGACCGCCGCCGCCGTGCTGGGCACCAGGTTTGTCAGCCTGTACTCTCCTCCGCTTCCACACGCCCCCATATAGTAGAAGATGAGGACCACCACGCCGTTGAGGGCGAGCTCCTCCGCTAGATCCATGTTCTTGGTGTCGCCGGGGTATCCGTGGCAGACGGCGACCGCGGGGTACACTGATTCCTCCCTGGGTCGGTAAAGGCGTCCGAGGAGTCTGACGCCGTCGCAGGGGATGATCGTGTCTTCGACGACTATGGCTTCACCCATTTTCACTCGTCTCTCCCTTAACGGTGTAACCTACAATATTTTTAACGCTGCCGCCCCCAGTTCAGGGCGATGGGGAAGCGCATCACCACCAGGTTCAAGCCTAGGAACGTCTGGGTCCGTGACATGGTTGAGGGTGACCCCTTCGTCGCCTCCTCGCTGGACGTTACGAAGGGCATGCTGAAGCTTCAGGCCCCTAAGCAGAGCCTCTGCAGCGTGTGTAAAGGCGGGAAGATGCTCTGCGGGAAGACGAGTTGCCCCATCGTGGCGCGTCTAGGCGCCTTCTCCAAGATGTTTCAGGGCGTGAAGGGAACCAACATCGACGGAAGCAGCCCACCCGGCGTCTTCGTCGGCCGCTTCGGTTACCCCTACGTCCAGATGGGGCCCCTCACCCCGACGTTCCACGGCAACACACAGATACTTGACTCCCCTGAGCATTGGTTCGGTAAGAGCATAGACGAGATCATCGGATACAGGAGCCAGCTCATCAGGGGGATGACCCCGGTGAACGTCCGCAAGCCCTGGAAGGCGGGGAGGCTCCTGGATAAGACCCGGGAGCTAAGCCTTGCGGAGCACTACGTCGAGACCGAGATGAAGCTGACGCGTAGACCCACTAAGCGGTTCTACATGAACGGCGACGTCCAGCCCATAGGGCCCACGGCGCCCATGGAGGACGTGAACATAGGGTACATCAGGTGGAACAGGCACATGGAGAGGTGCCACTACGACAGCGACCTCAAGGCGGCGCCGGCCACGGTCAAGCTCTTCGAGGAGGGCCTCCCCGTCAGCAGCATCATGAAGGCCTTCAGCATGGGCAGCTTCGGCGTCGAGAAGAACCGGAGGCTCGTGCCCACCAGGTGGAGCATCACGGCCGTGGACGACCTCCTGGGGAAGCACCTGACGAGCAAGATAAAGGGCTACCCCACGGTGAACCAGTATGAGGTCTACGAGAGCAACTACATTGGTAACCGCTTCGAGATACTGCTGGTCCCGGATGCGTGGGCCTATGAGGCCTATGAGGCGTGGTATCCGCGGACTCTCTGGAATCCATCGGAGGATGAGGTGGCCATCGTTACGGACTGGGAGCCATACAAAGGCCGCTCCACATACGCGAGCATGGGCGGCTGCTACTACTCGGGCAAGCTGGCGGTGCTGGAGCACCTTGAGAGGGAGAAGCGGCAGGCGAAGGTATTCATCTTCAGGGAGGCGTACCCCGACTACATACTGCCTGTAGGGGTTTGGCAGGTAAGGGAGAACTGCAGGAACGCCATGAGGCAGCCGCCCAGGGTGTTCGACACCTTCCAGTCAGCGATAAACAACATCATGGGAAGGCTCAGCATTCCGCTGGAGAAGTGGATGGAGTCGGGGCCCCTCCTGCGTCACACCATGACCCAGAGGAAGCTCACAGACTTCTTTCACTGAGCCATAGATCACGGATTGTTATGGGCAGCGGCGTCTGCCCCATATTAACCCTTAAAACCACCGTGATGCCCCTTATGTTAGGTTAGTGAGACCCATGAACCCTAGGGAGGTAGCCGAGCGGCTACATGAGAACGAGAGGAAGGTGCTCCAGGCGCTGAGCGGCGGGGGCACCGCGACAACAGAGGAACTGAGCCGGCTCACGGGGCTGGCGAGGGACGCCGTGGAGAAGGCGTCCGACTGGGCCGCGACGAAAGGCGTAGTCTCGTTTAAGGAGGAGGTCTCACAGTTCTTTAGTCTCACAGACGAGGGAAGCGTCTACGCGGAGAACGGCCTACCGGAACAGAACCTCAGGAAGCTGCTGGTCCACGGACCCCAGGAGATAGCGAAGCTCAAGCAGACATTCGAGAACCTGAACATCGCGTTGGCGTGGATTCGGCGCAACGAGTGGGCGGAAATCCAGAATGGCGTCATTAAGCTCACCGAGGAAGGAAAGAAAGTCGGCGACTCCTTCGAGGCGCGGCTCCTGATATCCCTGAACAAGCCCACTCCCCAGAGTGGAGAGGCGTTCACCGAAGACGAGATAACAGTCTTGGAGCAGATGGTTAAAAGGAAGCTTGTTACTAAGCGCGAGGAGACGGAGCGGGCCGTCGCCATCACGGACTTCGGTAGGCAGGTTCTTCCGGAGCTTGAGACGGCGAAGTCGGTGAACGTGATCACTCAGCTGACTCCGGAGATGCTGGTGAATAAGTCGTGGAGGGGGGCATCCTTCCAGAGGTACGACGTGACGTTGCCCGCGCCGAGCCTCAACCCCGGGAAACGTCACTTCATCAGCCAAGTCATCGACTACATCAGACGGTTCTGGGTGGAGCTTGGCTTCAAGGAGATGAAGGGCGAGTACCTGGAGCTCAGCTTCTGGAACTTCGACGCCCTCTACCAGCCCCAGGACCACCCTGCGAGGGACCTGGCAGACACGTTCTACATGAAGACGCCTTACAGCGGGCACCTGCCCGACTCGAAGATGGTGGAACAGGTGAAGGAGACCCACGAGAACGGGTGGACCACCGGGAGCCTCGGGTGGCGGTACAGGTGGGACCCGGAGGTCGCCGCCCGCAACTGTCTCAGGACCCACACCACGAGCCTGAGCGTCAACCAGATAGCGAAGCTCACGCCGGACGATCTTCCGGCCAAGTTCTTCAGCTGCGGAAGGGTGTTCAGGAACGAGACCATCGACTGGAACCACCTCGCCGAGTTCTACCAGACGGACGG
>CAZCKR010000060.1:0-7771 GCA_964499305.1 uncultured Candidatus Bathyarchaeia archaeon
CATCCTCAGGGAGCTGAGGAAGGAGCGCTCCACATACAGCGACCTGTCACGGAAGCTGGATGTAACAACCCAGGAAGTGAGCCGCCACCTCTCGAGGCTCACCGAGAACGGCCTCACAACCAGGAGAACTGACGGCCTCCTTGAACTCACCTCCTACGGGGAGCTTGTGCTCAGGCAGCTCAACGCCGTGGAGTTCACATCGAAACACCGCGAGTACTTCCTAAGCCACGTATTGAACAGCCTCCCGGATAAGTTTGTATCTAGGATGGGGGAGCTCAGGGAATGCACGCTCAACCTGGACGTCATGGTGTCAATACACAGGGTCCAGAAGATACTGCAGGAGGCCGAGAAGTACGTATGGGACCTCAACCTCCCCTACATAGCGAGCGCCTTCCCGTACATAAGGGGGAGCTTCGAGAGGGGCGTCGAGGGCCGGTTCCTTCACGGCGAGGAACTCCAGCTCCCAGACGAGATGAGAGGCGAGAGAGAGCGTGTGTTCAGCGACGACCAGGTCAGGAGCCTAAAGGCCACAGGGCTCTACAAGGAAAGGTTCGTCGAGGCCGGGCTCATAATATACATGTCCGAGAAGGAGCTCGCCATCCTCTGCTTCCCCGACTCCGATGGGAGGTTCGACTACATGGGCTTCACATCGACCGACCCCGAGGCCCTGGGGTGGTGCAGAGACATATTCCTCCACTACTGGATGCAGGGAACAGACGTCAAGCCATGACCGGTCGCTCGCGGTGAACGAAAGGAGTTCTTATCTCTCAGAGAAACTCTGATCAATGTATGAGCCTCAACGCCCAAGTGGCCTCCATACTCTACGAGATCAGCGAGATACTCACCATCAAGGGGGACAGGTTCAGGAGCCGCGCCTACAGTATGGCGTCACAACGGGTCACGGCTCTCACCGAGGACATCAGGGACATAGCCGAGCGCGGCGAGCTTGAGCAGATCCCGGGCGTCGGCAAGAGCATCGCCATGACCATCGAGGAGTTCCTGGATGCAGGCGAGTCAGTGGTGCTCCAGGAGCTCCGTGAGAGCCTCCCCCAGGGCATCCCGGAGATGATCACGCTGGAGGGGATAGGCCCCAAGATAGCCATGAGGCTCCATCAGGAGCTGGCCGTCGTAAGCATCAAGACCCTCGAGGAGGCGGCGAAGCAGCATAGGATCAGGGAGCTCAAGGGCTTCGGGCCTAAGAAGGAGGAGAACATCCTCAAGGCCATAGAGGAGCACCGGAGCCGCAGCACCCGTTTCCTTCTAGGGGAGGTTCTCCCAGTGATACAGGGGATGCTCTCTTACATGAGCGACTGCGGTGCCGTGAGACGAGTCGAGATGGCCGGATCGGCCCGCAGACGCAAGGAGACCGTCGGCGACCTGGACGTGCTGGTATCGTCCACGGACCCTGAGACGGTCACAGCCCACTTCGTTTCTATGCCCCCCATCGGGCGGGTGCTGGCGCAGGGCCCCACGAAGAGCACCGTGGTGCTTGAGAACATGCTCCAGGTGGACCTCAGGGTAATCCCGCCTGAGAGCTACGGCGCCGCCCTCCAGTACTTCACGGGCAGCAAGGAGCATAACGTGAAGCTGCGTACTCTAGGCGTCAAGGCCGGCTTCAAGCTAAACGAGTACGGCCTCTTCAGAAGGTACAACGACGAGCTCGTGGAGGCCGAGGACGAGGCAAGGATCTACGAGGCTCTGGGCATGAGGTGGATGCCGCCGGAGCTCCGGGAGAACACCGGCGAGATAGAGGCCGCCATGGAGGACAGGCTCCCGGAGCTTGTGACCCTAGACGACATACGGGGCGACCTCCACGTACACACGGACTGGAGCGACGGACACGCGTCCATCGCCGAGATGGCGGAGAAGGCGGCCCAAATGGGCTTCGAGTACATTGCCATCACGGACCACACGAAGACTCTAGCCATAGCCAAAGGCCTCGACGAGGAACGGCTCATGAAGCAGATAGCCGAGGTGAGGCGGGTGGACGAGGAGCACCCAGAGATACGGGTGCTGGCAGGCACGGAGTGCGACATCCGCAGGAACGGGCGGCTGGACATCTCCGACGATGTGCTCGCTGAGCTTGACTGGGTGTTGGCCGCCGTCCACAGCGGCTTCAAGATGGAAGAGCAGGATATGACGAGCCGAGTAGTCGAGGCCATACAGAACGAGCACGTCAACACCGTAGCCCACCCCACGGGGCGGCTGATACAGCGCCGCAGCCCCTACGCGCTGGACCTGGACACAGTCTTCGAGACCGCCGCCGAGCAGGGCGTCATGATGGAGATCAACTGCTACCCTGAAAGGCTGGACCTGAGCGACGTTAACAGCAGACGAGCTAGGGAGCGCGGCGTCAAGATGACGCTGGGGACCGACGCCCATTCGCCGTCTGAGCTGGAGTTCCTGCCCCTAGGAGTATCCGTGGCCAGACGCGGTTGGCTTGAGGCTACCGATGTCGCGAACACGTTGAGCGTCGAGGAGCTTCTCAAGCCTAAAAAGGGTTAGAGCTGGATCAGATTCGCGCCCCAGGTGAGGCCGCCGCCGAACCCGACGGTGACCACCAGGTCGCCTTTACTTATCTTGCCAACCTGTATCGCCTCGTGGAGGGCCACGGGTATGCTGGCTCCCGCCATGTTTCCGTACTTGTGGAGGTTCGTATAGGCGCGCTCCATAGGGAGGCCGAGCTTCTCCATGCCCACCTTGATTATGTTGATGTTGGCCTGGTGAGGTATGATCATGTCCACGTCGTCCAGCGCGTAGCCGTACCTGTCCAAGACGCCCCTGACCGCCTGGGGGAACGCCTCGACGGCGAAGTCCCAGACAGCCCTGCCGTCCATGTGGAAGAACTGCTCGCCTTCGTCGATCAGCTCGTGGCTTATCGGGTTCCTGGTGCCTCCGGCGGGTATCTCGATGACCTTCGAGCCTCCGCCGTCAGCCCTTAGCCAGCTGCCTATTACGCCGCCTTCCTCTGCCTTCTGGAGCACCGTCGCCCCGGCGCCGTCCCCGAAGAAGACGCATGTGGTTCTGTCTTTCCAGTTAAGTATCCTGCTGTACACCTCGGAGGCGGCCACCAGCACGTTGTCGATGTGGGGGTCCACCGCGTACCGGGCGCCCACGTCGAGGGCGTGGATGAAGCCGCTGCACACCGCCATCACGTCGAAGGCGCCCGCGTTCACCGCCCCCAACTTGTGCTGTACTATCGCCGCCGTGCTGCTCATGGGCACGTCGGGGCTGCTCGTCGCGAGCACCACGAGGTCCAGGTCCTCGGGCTTCACGCCCGCCTCCTTCAGCGCCGGGGTCGCCGCCTTCACCGCTAGGTCGCTGGTGCAGTCGTCCTCCTCCGCGATCCTCCGTTCACTGATGCCAGTCTTCGTGGTTATCCACTCGTCGCTGGTATCCACTATCTGAGCCCAGTCGTCGTTAGTCATCACCTTTGGCGGCACGTAGCTGCTTATGCCCCTGATCCCCGCCCTAACCATGTCTCATAATCCTCCGCAGTTGGTCGGTGGTTACAGGCAGCTTATTTAAGGACTTCGACAAGGAGCGTTATGCGGATCGACGCTGGACGTATTAGTCCCCGAGGCTGGGGATGAGCTTCTCCATCCATTCGAATATCCAGTCCCTGCTTGGCTTCCATGTGACCGCCACGCAGAAAACTAGGCTGCCAACCACCATGAGCCCGGACGCCACTACCGTGCCGAAGGTGCTCTCAAGGCCGCCGTACACGGTGCCGCCCACCACGGCGCCCACGCTGTAGAGCGCGGATTTGCCCACCACCTCGACGGCGAGGAGCCTCCTGAAAGGCAGCTTCCTCGAGCCCGCCAGTATCACTATAAGCGTGTCAGGCAGCGGCGTCAAGGCCACGAGGAGGATAGCCCACAGCCCATACTTTTTGATCCAATTAGCTATCTTGTCCTCTGTATCACTCATGGTCTCCATAGACTCGGCGACCCCCCAGCCCAGAAGGTAGGTGGTAACCTCGCCGATGGCTGCCCCTGTGCCCGCCACCGAACCCAGCACGACCGGATGGTAGACCGACGCCAACGGTAGGAAGAGTGGAATGAACATGTCCCGAGCGACGACGGTGAGGTGGCTCAGCATCGACGCCACGAAGACCCCAATGAGCCCGAGCCGACCCAAGGCCTCGCCCTGCACCATGAGCCTCCACAGGAGCGTCCCGGAGAGCAGGGCGACGACGAATACGCCCATGATGCTCACCCAGCCGCGTCTGTTCATCGTCTCACCTGTCAACGTGAATGAACGCGTACCAATAATAAAAGGGGTTAGACGAGGGGCGCCACGTGCTCCATGAAGAACCCGACGCTCTCTGGCTCCGAGCCGTAGGGGAACACGATGACGAAGTGGTCCACGCCGAGATCGACGTAGCCCCTGACGAACTCGGCGGCCTCCTCCGGCGTCTTATGCTCCCACTTCCTCTCACCGGTGTACTTCATGTACGGGGCCACTGTGCCGGACTCGACGCCCCCAAGCGCCAGGTTAAGCCCAGCCGACTTCCTGATGGAGCCATAGTCTCGTCCAACCTTGTCGCAGTGCTTAGCCAGGACGTCGAGCCTCTCCTCGAATGTGTCCAGAGGCGTGTTCCACGCGAAGTTCACGGCGTCGGCGTGCCTCGCCGAGACCTTGAGGAGTTTTGTCCCCATGCCTCCCACGAGGACCGGCAACGGGTCCTGCACTGGCTTGGGCATGGAGACGCAGTCGTTGACGCTGTAATACCTGCCCTGGTAGTCGGCCCTGGGCTCCGTCCAGAGCTTCTTGGCTATGATGATGGCCTCCTCCAGCTGCCTCACACGTTTCCCGGGGCGCGGGAAAGGGATACCGTAGGCCTTGTACTCTAACGCCTTCCAGCCGGCGCCGATGCCGAAGTAGACCCTGCCACCGCTCATATGATCCAGGCTCGCCGCAGTCTTTGCGTGGAGCACGGGGTTCCTGTAGCTCTGAGACGCCACCATGGCGCCGACCCTGAGTCTCTTGGTGGCGCCGGCGACCGCCGTGAGGACCGTCCAGGCCTCCAAGCAGTTGACGTCAACGGCCCCGGGGCGGATGAGGAAGTGGTCCGACGCCCAGAGGCTCTCGAATCCAGCCGCCTCGGCGGCATGGGCTGTCTCCCTTATCATCTCCCACGTGTACCCGAACTGGGGCTCGATCTGTACGCCGTAGTCTATCATAACATCACCTAGGATACGGGATCGGCTGATAATAAGTGATTGAAAAAGGTTAGAGGGGCTTGCACAGGATCTCGTGGAGCTTCATGTCCCTGATCCTGCCCGACTCGGCGGCGGTCAGCACCATGGCTGTGTCTGCGCCCGCGTGGCTACCGGCTACGCTCACCACCGTCTTCCCCGACGGCACGGCGTTGCAGTCAACCGCCATCATGGCTATCTCGGCGCAGACCTTCACGCCTTGGCTGAAGAGCCGTAGCGTGTTGGCGATCACCACGTTGGTCGGCGGCAGTATGTAGGGTAGCCGCGCGTCTAGAGGCTCGGTCTTGTGGGGTCTCTGGCGGCTCATGCCCACGTCCACGGTGCCCGTGAGCACGTCTGTGCATGTGACCACCTCGACGCCCTGCTTCTCCAGCTTCTCCCTGAGCCCGTCCGGGAAGAGCTGGACGCCGGGATCCCTGTAGCCTGTCTGGTGGGTCACGACCACGAGCTTCAGACCGCTCCCCTTGAATAATTCAGCCGCCTTCTCGGCTGTGTAGCCCGTGGTGCTTGATACGAGGACCGTGTCGATGCCGCGCCCCTTGGCGGCCTCCACCGCGATCTTCAGCGTCGCCTCGGTGTGCTCCTTTCCCGGTTTCTCGAAGTATACTACCTTCCGTTCCACGCTCATGTCGTTCAACTCTTGATGGTATGAATGACTGCATTACTGTGGGTTAATAAACTTGGGCTATAGAACGTAATTCTCCCGGTGGAACTCTCTTTGGCCTACGACTGGTATCTCTGCGCCGCAGTGGACGCACTTCTTATCCTCGTCTAGGTACCAGCCCGTTATAGTGTACCCTGATCGGCTGATGACGGGTTTTCCGCACACGTGGCATATGGTGTCCTCGTAGCCGCCGCCCCTGACGTTGCCCACAAACACATATCTGACCCCTTCCTCCATGGCTATCTCCCTGGCCCTGATGAGGGTATCCGCCGGCGTCGGGGGGACGTGCTGGAACTTGTACATGGGGAAGAACCTGCTCAGGTGGAGCGGCGTCTCGGGGCCCAGGTGGTCGACGATGTAGCGAGCCATCTCCCGGGTCTCATCTGGGCTGTCGTTGGTCTCGGGTATGACGAGGAAAGTCACCTCGACGTGGACGCCGTTTTTTTTCATGTGCTCCGTGGCGTCGAGGACAGCCTGGAGCTCGCCGCTGCAATGCTTCCTGTAGAACTCTTGGTTGAACGCCTTCCAGTCCACGTTGGCGGCGTCGATGACATCCACAACCCTATCCAGGGCTGGTATGCTGACGTAGCCGTTGGTGACGAGGACGTTCTTGATCTCGCTCTCGTGGGCGAAGCGGGCGGTGTCCTCCACGTAGTTGAGGTTGATGAGGGGCTCGTTGTAGGTGTAGCTGACGCTGGCGCACTCCTGGACCATGGCGGCCTCCACCACCTCCTCGGGATGCATGAACCGGGTGCGGCTGTTCTCCAGGTTGCTCATGCTTATGTGATAGTTCTGGCACCATGGGCAGGTGAAGCTGCAGCCAACGCTGCTGACACTGAGGCTCATGCTCCCGGGATAGAAGTGGGCGAGGGGCTTCTTCTCGATGGGGTCCACGGCGAACGCCGAGAGCTGGCCGTAGGTGAGGCTGATGAGCTTCCCGTCCACGTTCTCCTTGGTGCCGCAGAACCCCTTCTCCCCCGGCTTCACGGTGCACATCCTGGGGCAGATGGTGCAGCGCACCGTGTCCTCGGTGAGCTTCTCGACGAACCGAGACTCCATTCCCATTCAAGATGTGAAGCACAGGCGTCGATAATAACCGTTGCCACGGTGAAACCCCTTTAACTGTGGCTACCCCTGTTTTCATGATGTGGCTCACACGGCCCGACGCGAGAGGCATCTTAGACGATCCTGGCGTCGTACGCGCGCTTCCACGGTACGTTGACGTGGTGAGGAAGAAGAAGCACGCCAAGCACCTGATAGACAAGGCGGTGGAAGCCGAGTTCAGCAGACGAGACCTCGTAGAGACTCTGTGGGAGACCCATGATGCCCTTCTGTCGGGGTTCAGGGAGATACAGGACTCGTACGACGCGTCGGGGAGGAAGCCCAAGCCAGCAGAGAAGTCGTGGTACGACCTCAAGGTGCTGCTGGGGCACCATCTCATGAAGGAGTGCAGGTTCTGCGAGCGCGGCTGCGGCGTCAACAGGCTCCGCGGGGAGAAGGGCTACTGCCGAGCGGGACGCAACTTCAGCCTCCACTCGGCTTTCCCCCACATGGGGGAAGAGCCCGAGCTGGTGCCATCGGGCACCATCTTCACGGGGGGCTGCAGCATCAGGTGCATCCACTGCCAGAACTGGGACATCAGCCAGTGGGGGAGCAGCGGCGCCAGCGTCACCCCCGAGCTCATGGCGGTTCAGGTGAAGGACCTCGCCGACAAGGGCTGCAGGAACCTGAACATGGTGGGCGGCGACCCGACGCCGGTGACGTGGCAGTGGCTGGAGACGTTCAGGCACGTGGACACCGACATCGCCACCGTCTGGAACAGCAACAGCTACTACTCGGAGGAGGTGTCCCGGCTCCTCGCCGGCTTCATAGATGTCTACCTCCT
>CAZCKR010000060.1:7871-10987 GCA_964499305.1 uncultured Candidatus Bathyarchaeia archaeon
TACTCATCTCGCTGCTGGACATGCTTCACGCGCCCATCTTCATGAGGGAGACCGCGTCGATCAAGGCACAGGTCCTGGGGCAGGACGTGGTGAACCTCGTTCTCGGCGTCCCAGCGACGCTGTATACGTTGCACCTGTCGAGGAAGGGCTCCCTCAAGGCTAGGACGGCGCTGATAGGGCTCATGGCTTACTTCGCCTACACCTTCCTGTCGTACAACATACTGTTCAAGCTCAACGACGGGTTCCTACTGTACACCGCCGGCTTCGGGTTGAGCCTCTACGCCACCCTTCTGAACGTAGCCGGGTTAGACATGGAGAAGCTACGCATATTGGCCAGCCCATCAGTGAGAAAGTGGACACCCATAGTCATGGTGTTCATACTCCTGATCGTCGTCGTGCTCTGGGCACCAGACATAGCCTACTACTACTCCACCGGGGAACACCCGGCTAGGATAATCGAGGATGAGGTACACACCCTCGCGATACACTTTCAGGACCTCAGCATAGTAGCGCCGCTGGCGCTCCTCACCGCGTGGCTCATCAGGAAGGATGAGAAGATGGGATACGTGTTGGCCCCGGTGATACTCGTGAAGGCGCTGAGCATAGCGTTGGCAGTGCTGGGTATGATAACCGTGATGCACTTCTCAGGCACACCGGCTGCAATCGGGGAGATCATGGTGTTCGTCATCGGAGCCTTGGTTATCGGGGGTTACACCACGAGGTTCTACAAAGGCATAGAGATGAGAGTCGATAGCTTAAGCCAAGCTCAGTGATGTAGCTGAAATACTGGGACGAGAAGCTGGAGATTAGCACCGTCTCATACCGAAGCTTTACATCGGGCTAGAGGAGCCTTTAAACAAGGCCAAGGATTCCTTGCAACCACACTTATTTCCTAGATAACCCTATTCAAGGTTCATGGTCACCCTCAAGACGAAACGTCTCGTCCTCAGGGAGTTCACCATAGACGACTACGAGGCGGCCCACGCCTACGCCTCGGACCCCCGGGTCGTGGAGTACATGAGCTTCGGACCAAACACGCCTGAGGACACACGCCAGTTCCTGGAGAGAGCCATTCAGAAGCAGCAGCAGAGACCCAGAACAGGCTACACACTGGCTCTAACCATCGAAGGCGAGGTCATCGGCGGCTGCGGCATAACCATCACCAACGCTAAACTCGGCGGGGGCGAGATAGGTTACTGCATGCGCCCCGAGTACTGGAACCGAGGATTGGGCACAGAGGCCGCGGGGGCCCTCATCAGGTTCGGTTTCGAGGAGCTGGGACTCCACAGGATCATCGCCAAGTGCGACCCCATGAACGTGGCGTCGTGGAGAGTCATGGAGAAAACCGGTATGCGTCGGGAGGGCAGGCTCAGGGAGAACGTCAAGATCAGAGGAGAATGGCGGGACAGCCTGCTCTACAGCATCCTTGAGCACGAGCACAGCGGCTAGTGCTCTTTCACCATGAGGCGTCTGAGGTTCTCGTCTAAGACGTTGCCACAATGCCAGCAGAGCGCAACGTGTTCAGGCATCTTCGTGCCACATTTTTCGCATATGATAATGTTTTCCTCTTTTTCATCGGACTTAAAGAAGTCATCCAGACTCAGCTTAATCAAAGATCCCCATAATATACTTCACTGCTACGCTTAAAACGTTTTATCAGAAAACATATCTATTCATATTTATCAGCATCGTCACTCCGACAATATTACATAAAAAAATCTCCGAAAAACCTGCTTTTTTCGTTGTTATCGAAATTCTTTTCACTTTGAATCACGTTATTTCATTCAGTGAAACGGGTGTTTAATCAAATACACCCGGAAAAGGGTCAAAGGCACCCTCGATGTTGGAAAACCATGGCCCAGCTTAGAACACGGCAGCCCATAGGGAACTACAAGTTTGAGGGACCATACCAGACCACTGAGCGGGTGCCCGAGGAAGAGGGGCTGCTGGCGGTAATAACCAGCGATGGAAGGCAGAACTACCTCATCGACGTCATACATACACCTGACATCCTGGCCTCGATAAGTGACAGCCCCAGACGCAGCTGCTGGGAGCAGTACAATAAAGGCATCCTGCTCTACGCCTTCCTTAGAAGCGACGACCTCGAGGCGGAGACCTACCAATCGATAAACAGGGACATAAGGACAGAGATGCGTAACATTCCCTGCAAGTGACGATCCTAGGGCTGACCCTGAGAACGTTCCACCAAATACTCTTAACAACTGCTACGCGAAGAGGATCTTCTCCAGTTCCGCCTTTTCCTTGGCAAGATTTCGCACACGCTGGGTGTAGTCCTCAACCATGTCCTCATACTTGGATAAAACTTCCTTCATCTCTTCGCTGTTCCTGCGCACCTCAATGAACCTATCTATGTCGTCCGGGGATCGCACCCTGATTAACCGGCCGCCGGTCCTCGTCTCCTTCAATATCCTGAGGTTTCTCCTGACTCTCCTGTAAGTCGAGTCCGACTTTATCCTGTTAATCTCGTCGTCGATCTCCATAATCTTGATTAAAGTTGATTTTCGCGACGAAGCCATCAGATAATATATGGTGATCCTGACTTAAATAAACGATTATTACACAGTCTTTAATTAAACGACTAAATCCGTGGTCCGTGAATACCTTTAGAACACATGTTCCGTTTACTTTCCCCGTAGAAGCCCTACCAGGACGCGATGAAATACTACAGAGAACACTTTCAAGAGAAAATGACCTTGAAAACATGCAAGGTATGTAAACCCTAGCTTTAACTTGCATTACATTATTTTTTGTTACTAAATGCTTGATTCATTAAAAGAGTGGTCAACCAGCTCGGGTAGGCAGACCCTACACGGCTGCCAAATCATGTTCTCAAGTTCATTGTCGTGGTACTTCTTGGCTTCCTTTACTGAACCGAATCGAAGCCATCCACCATCCCGCCCCAGACTACTAAGCTCCTTAGCCAAGGAAGCCCTCGGCTTGCAGTGCCTGCACCCCTTTTTGTGAAGCTTGGAGATGTTGGTGGGGAAGTCGACGTTTAGCCAGTACATGTATGGTGCTCCTACTGGCCTGCTTTTTCGATCTTGACCAGGTTCTCGAAGTCGATCCTCAGCTGTCTGACCCAGCCCCTCTCGGCG
>CAZCKR010000061.1:0-10649 GCA_964499305.1 uncultured Candidatus Bathyarchaeia archaeon
TGCGAGGGCCTTGTCGTGAGTCACTAGGCGCTCAACGCCTTGGCTCTTCACGGTTGAGATTATCGTTGCGTCCCTTCCACCGAGGCCGTGGCTACGAGAATACTTGTTCAGGGTGTCCAGCGATTTCATGAGCTGATCCTTGTCGAAGTCGTGGACGCGGAGGTTCTCCAACGTCAGGAGGTTCTCGGTTTTTCTCTTAGCCTCGTCTCTGCTCAGGTTTCTGTTCAGGTAGTGGGCTACCTCCATGACTATCAGGGTGTTGACTGCCAGCGTCTCGCTTAGCAGGGCCTGCCGCATAAACTTTTTCACGATTTCGTGCTCTGGGTGTCTGGCGTCGAAGTAGTAGCACCAGATGTTGGCGTCGATGAACAGCGTCATTTCTCCCAGATGTGTTTGACTTTGAGGGGGTCATCTGTGGGCTCCCCCTCGGTCATGAAGCCCTCCATCTCTCTGATGAAGTCCTGCGGGGAGAGCGGCGGAGTGATTATGATCTGGCCGTTCTTCACCTCTAGCCTGGCCCCTGATCCCGGTTTCAGGCCCACCTTGTCTCGTAGCTCCTTGGGGATGAGTATTCTTCCCCTTTCATCCACCACGACCTCTTCCATTCCCACTTCCCACATCCCACTACCCACTTGACGATTATAAACCTATCACTTCGATTATGTTTTATCTTCATGAGCCCAATCGAAAGTGATCAAGTTGCCTAAGCTAAGGATCAGCTGGAACGAGTACGGTAGGCGCCTGAGTTCTCCGGGGGCACATGGCGGAGGAGGGCTTCGACGCCTACCTAGTCACCAGCGGGGTAAGCATCTTCTACCTCAGCCACTTCTACCACATGGTCACGGAGCGCCCAGCGGCGCTGCTGGTGGAGCCGGACGGGAAGCCCACGTTCATGGGGCCCCTCCTGGAGGCCGACCACCTCCGACACCAGACGCCCCTCGTCGGCGAGTGCCTCACCTACCTCGACTACCCCGGTGAGAAGCACACCATGGAGAGGTTCGCGGACTGGATCAAGGAGAAGGGCCTCGGTAAGGCCAGGATCGGCACAGACAACCCTGCGGGAGCCGGCGGCACCATGGGCTACGTGGGGCCGCCCCTCAACGAGCTGCTCCCCGACGCCGAGCTCGTCAAGGACAGCCAGTTCGTCTGGGACATGAGGCTCCTCAAGACGGGGGAGGAGATAGACCTCATCAGGGAGTCCGCGAAGTGGGGCAACCTTGCCCACTCGTACCTTCAGGAATATACCAGGCCGGGTCTATACGACGTCGAGGTGAGGCTCATGGCGTGCCTCGAGGCCACCAGCGTCATGAAGAAGACGTATGGTGGCGAGTACGAGAGCGTCAAGGGCAGGTTCGTGTCCGCGGGCTTCAGGGGCCAGGTGGGCTGGAAGTCGGCGATGCCCCACAGCATCGACGTAAACAAGCCCATCCGGGAGGGCGACGTCCTCGTCACCGGCGCCGGCGCCGACATAGGCGGCTACGGCAGCGAGCTGGAGCGCACAATGATCGTGGGCAAGCCCACAGCCAAGCAGGAGAAGATGTTCAAGGTCATGTGCAGGGCCCAGGAGGCCGCCGCCGAGGCGCTGAAGCCGGGGAACACCTGCGCCGACGTGGATAAGGCCGCCAACAAGGTGTTCAGGGACGCCGGGTACTGGGAGCTGGTAAGGCACCACACGGGCCACGGCATCGGCTTGGAGGGCCACGAGCCGCCGTACCTAGACCAGGGGAACCCTCAGCCTCTGCAGCCGGGGATGGTGGTGAGCATCGAGCCAGGCATCTACGAGCTGGGCTACGCCGGGTTCAGGCACAGCGACACCCTCGTGGTCACAGAGGACGGCTGCGAGTGGATCACCTACTATCCCCGGGACCTGGAGAGCATGACCATCCTCTAACCCTTTTTCGTGTACATATCTTAGCCTGAGAGCCGCCTCTTGAGCGCCTCTACCTCCTCCTTGCTTCTATGCCTCGGCCAGTCCTCTGAGGCGAGCATCCGCTTGGTTGAGATTGCGCCAATGGCTATGTCGTCCTGGAGGTGGCGGAGACTGATCTTGTCCACGGTGTCGTACACTGTATGTCTAACCGTCTTCAGCAATGGCAGTCGCCCCGGCTCCCTGTAGTCGACGATGCTGCCCGTGGGGACGCCCAGCTCGTGGAAGGCTCTGCTGTCGCCCGGACCCATCCTCTGGTCGAAAGGCATGAGCAGGCCTAGGTCGTCCCTCAGCTTCGCGTAGAACGGCTCCAGCTCGGGCCAGTGGTCGACGGTCGCCATCTGGGGCTCGGGTCCCCCGTTGCAGTCCAGCTGATAGGTGAACAGCATGTCGGTCATCTCGTCGGCGTGGCGCTTCGCGTAGTCACGGCTACCCCAGAACCCGAACTCCTCAGCCGAGAAGCAGACCACCCGCACGTCTCCGCCTAGTTCAT
Organism: uncultured Candidatus Bathyarchaeia archaeon; assembly: GCA_964499305.1. Classification (GTDB taxonomy): domain Archaea; phylum Thermoproteota; class Bathyarchaeia; order TCS64; family TCS64; genus RBG-16-57-9. Next base: position 2,421 of record CAZCKR010000061.1, read on the forward strand.
CGCTCACGGTGCTCAGTATTCGACCCATCTCGGTCACCGCCATGCAGGCGGCGCCACAGTCGAACGCAGCCTGCGCTATCTCGTGGCCGTCGTAGTGGCCGCCCAGGAGAACGTAGCCGTCGTCTCCGCCTCCCTTCACGTCGCTGCAGACGTTCCATGACTCCCGTTCAAACACCTCGCAGCTGGTCTGAAGCTCCACGGTTACGTTTTCCCTCCGGTCGATTAGCCGTCTGAGCATCAGGCCGTCCTCATGCTTTATCGAGACGGCTGGCACAAGCTGTGGCACGACGCCGGTGGGCGGCCCCATCATGGGGAACGGGTGCATCCACACGAACCCCACCGCCCCGGCCTCAACGCAGGATCTGAGGGGTAGCCTGTTGGTGCCCAAGACTATCTTCCCCTCGACGTCCAGCGACTCGAGGTCCGAGATTGTTTCTACTGCGACCAGCTCCCCTTCGGCTGAGCCGCTCGGCGTCATCGGGAGCGTCAAGGTCGGCACATCCTTCGCCGTGGGTCCCCGGACCCTGAGGCTGGACTCACCCACCTCGCAGCCCTTAAAAGTGAAGGGCTCAAGATGCGGGTCATCTAGGCCGTACTCCTCATAGATGCTCAGGATGTACTCGGCTGCCTCCCGGTTCTCATCCGTGCCCGCGAACCTGCCGCCGTAGTCATCGCACAGGGTCGTCAGGTTCGAGAGAGGCCGCGTGCTGGTGTACGCCTCCCCGATGATCTTCTTCTCCAACTCGTTGAGCATATAATCAATATGATCCTAGGTTATGGGGATTTGATGCTTACCATCGCTCAAAGCGGGGCTGCGATAATCTTTTTAACAAACCGGTTTCCCTTTGACTCGACTTGCAGCCGCTCCGAGAGATCATCGACCTTTTGCTGGAGAAGGAGGAGCCCACCAGGGACGACTTGGAGTACGCCAAGTTCCAGGTGACCCGTAAGCATAACCTCGGCAGGATTCCCGGCAACTCGGAGCTCATCAGGCTGCTCAAGGCTGACGAGCGGGAGAAGCTTATACCCGTGCTGAGACGCAAGGCCACGAGGGCGCTGAGCGGCGTCAACGTCGTCGCCGTCATGACAAAGCCCATGGCTTGCCCCCACGGCAGGTGCGCCTACTGCCCAGGCGGCCCCGAGGCGGACAGCCCCCAGAGCTACACCGGCCACGAGCCCGCCGCCATGCGGGGAATCCAGAACAGTTATGACCCATACAGCCAAGTCCGGAGCAGGATGGAGCAGCTTGAAGCCATAGGGCATACAGTGGACAAGATAGACCTCATAGTCATGGGCGGCACCTTCCCCGCCGGCCCCAGGGACTACCAAGAATGGTTCGTCAAGGGTTGCCTCGACGCCATAACCGGAGCGGAGTCCCGTTCGCTGACAGAGGCCAAGCGGCTCGCCGAGACATCCATCATCAGGAACGTTGGCATAACCGTCGAGACGCGCCCAGACTGTCTCGCCGAGAACAACGTAGACGACATGCTCGATCTGGGCGTCACCCGCGTCGAGATGGGCGTCCAGAACGTCTACGACGACGTCTACAGGCTCGTCGAGAGAGGCCACACGGTCCAGGACGTGGTGGAGGGCACCCGCCGCATCAAGGACTCGGCGCTCAAGGTGTGCTACCACATGATGCCTGGCCTACCCGGGTCCAGTGTGCAGCGGGATCTCGACGGCTTCAGGCAGATATTCACCGACTCGCGTTTCATGCCGGACATGCTGAAGATATACCCCACGCTGGTGGTCAAGGGAACCAAGCTCTACGATTGGTGGAGACGCGGCGACTACGAGCCCCTCACAACGGAGCAGGCCACGGAGCTGGTCGCCAAGGTGAAGGAGATGGTGCCGCCGTGGGTCCGCATAATGAGGGTGCAGAGGGACATCCCCCTCCACCAGATCGAGGCGGGCGTCGACAAGAGCAACCTCAGGCAGCTGGCCCAGAAAAGGCTGCGGGAACGCGGCTCCAGGTGCCGCTGCATAAGGTGTAGGGAGGCGGGGCACAGGTCGAGGGAGGGCGTGGAGCCTGAGAGCCTGGAGCTTGTGCGCCATACCTACGAGGCGTCAGGAGGCGAGGAGACCTTCATCGGCGTCGAGGACGCCGAAAACGACGTCCTCGTCGGGTTCATTCGGCTGAGGATACCCTCTGACCGCGTCTTCCGCCCAGAGATCACTGCGTCCACCGGCCTCGTCCGTGAGCTCCATGTTTACGGCAGGATGACGCCGGTGGGGCTCGACGGGTACGACTGGCAGCACATGGGCTGGGGCGAGGCGCTGATGGAGGAGGCCGAGCGAGTCGCCGAGGAGGAGTACGGGATGACCCGCATGGTGGTCATGAGCGCCCTCGGCACCAAGGAGTACTACGGGAGGCTCGGCTACGCAAGGGACGGCTCCTACGTCTCCAAGCCTCTATGAGAACCGTTTTTATCCACGTGGTGCCCAATACTGTTTTGATCGCCGAAGTGTACATAGTCGTATATCACTACAGGATACCCATCGACAAGACCATAGACTACTTCAAGCTTGAGAAGAAGGCCATAGAGGCGTACCTGGAGAGCGGTTGTGTAAACGTGGAGATATACAGGGACGCCGAGGACCCCCAGAGGTGGATGGAGATAAACAGGTTCCGGGACAAGGAGCACTACCGGCAGGTGGCCTCCACCCTCGACGACGACCCGCGGATCAGCCAGTTATTCGAGGAGTTCCAGGAGCTACTCGGCGACACGGAGTACGAGCCAGAGAAGAAAGAATACTTCCACATGATCTAGTCTAGGCCGAGGAAGCCCCTGATCTCGGCCCAAGCACACTGCACGAGCCCCCTGCTACAGTTTTGATCCTCCGGGCAGCAGCCCCTGTTGAACACAAAATAGAAGGCCAACCCCGTCATGGCTGCGACTAACTTTATCCTAGCAAACATATCAGTCACCGCGATATATCCCCACGACACTGATATCTACTCTCCTCAAACACTATACTGTAAAGCAACTATCCACGCTGAATTCACAGTACCGGTTTTTCAGGGAAACCATGTTGCTCAGGGTCACATGGTCACGTGACCACGCCAATTTTTAAGCCGATGTGCTGTTACGTTTTCTGGTTTACATGAGCGAGGACAAGCTTACCGGGTACCGCGGAGAACTGCGTTCAGCCCTCGAAGAGGTGGGGGCCGAGATAGGCGACAGGCTGGAGGTAACCGTGAACACCCAGCGGTACACGGGGAGCCTGATGCCTCGCGTCGAGAGCTACGACGACTGGCACCTCATACTCAAGCTCAAGTCAGGGTACAACATCGGCCTCGCCCACAGCAAAGATATGAAGATCAAGAAGGTGGGCGTGGCAGAGAAACCCGAGTTCAGGCCCCCGCCCCTCCCCGAGGCTGAGCCGGGTCTACCCAAGGTGAGCATCATCAGCACCGGCGGCACCATCGCGAGCAGGGTAGACTACGTCACGGGCGGCGTCGTTTCGGCGATGACCAGCCGCGACCTCCTAGGCATAGTACCAGAGCTGGTCGAGGTAGCCGACGTCGACGCGGACATCCTCTACAGCGTGTTCAGCGAGGACCTCACCCACAAAGAATGGGAGGGCATGGCCAAGCGAGCATACGACAAGATCATCGCGGGCGCCGACGGCGTCATAATCACCCACGGCACCGACACCATGAGCTACAGCAGCGCCGCCCTCAGCTTCGCGTTGCAGGACCTGCCTGTCCCCGTGATCTTCGTCGGCAGTCAACGCAGCAGCGACAGGCCCAGCAGCGACAACGCCACCAACCTCATGGGCGGCGTATACACGGCGGCGTACGCCCCCTTCGCCGAGGTGGTCGTGGGGCTCCACGAGACCACGTCGGACACCAGCATAGCGTACCTCAGGGGCACCAAGGTCAGGAAGTGCCACACCAGCAGCAGGTACGCGTTCCAGCCAGTGAACGACTGGCCCATCGCCCGCTACATAGACGGCAGGGTGGAGATGATCAACGACAGGTACAGGCCCCGGCAGCCAGGCGAGCCCAGGCTGCTGAACAGGTTCAGCGACAAGGTCAGCCTAGTCAAGTTCCACCCAGACTTCGACCCTGCGCTCCTTGACTGGCTCATCGACGACGGCGTCAGGGGCATCGTCATCGAGGCGACGGGCCTCGGCCAGGTGTGCAAGGACCTGTGGCCAGCCGTCGACAGGGCCGGGAAGGAGGGCGTCATCGTGGGCATAACGAGCCAGTGCATCTGGGGCCGCGTCCACCTCAACGTCTACAGCCACGGCCGCGAGCTGGTGGACAGGGGCGCCGTGCCGCTGGAGGACATGCACCCCGAGACGGCGTACGTGAAGCTCAAGTGGTGCCTCGGCCAGACCGACGACACGGAGGAGGCGAAGAGGCTGCTCCTCACCGACCTCGTGGGCGAGTTCAACCCACGGACACCCTACCTGGAGGGACCGCGCTGATGGACTACGAGAAGCTGGGGCTCACAGTCGGAATCGAGATCCACCAAGAGCTCGCCACGAAGAACAAGCTTTTCTGCTCGTGCCCGCCGCGGCTCAGCGACGAGGAGCCCGACTACACCTTCACGCGGAAGCTCAGGCCCAGCCAGAGCGAGCTGGGCGAGGTGGACCCGGCCGCCCTCTTCGAGTTCCTCAAAGGCAAGACCATCATATACCAGGGGAACCACGGCACCAACTGCCTCGTCGAGATGGACGAGGAGCCGCCGGGCCCCCTCGACCCTGAGGCCCTGGACATTTCCCTCATGTTCTCCCTCATGACCGAAGGCGTGCCCGTTGACGAGGTGCAGGTGATGAGGAAGACAGTGGTGGACGGCAGCAACACAGGCGGGTTCCAGAGGACCAGCGTCGTCAGCCTCGGAGGAGCCGTGGAAGTCGAAGGCAAGACGTACCGCCTGGAGCAGGTCGCGGTGGAGGAGGACGCGGCGAGGAAGATAGCTGAGGAGGGGGACACCATAACGTACCGCCTGGACCGGCTGGGCATCCCCCTCATAGAGATAACGACCGCCCCCGAGATGCATACACCCGAGGAGGCGTACAAGGTGGCGGCCCGGATAGGGGCGATCCTCAGGGCCACAGGGATGGTGCGCAGGGGGCTGGGCACCATCAGACAGGATGTCAACGTGAGCATAAGCGGGGGCGCCATCATCGAGATCAAGGGAGTCCAGGACCTGAACCTGATGCCCACCATAGTCGAGTACGAGGCGCGGCGGCAGGCTACGCTCGTCGAGGTGGCCGAGGAGCTGAAGAGGAGAGCCGTCACGCCGGAGGCCCTCAGGCAGGAAGCAGCGGACGTGTCGCAGGTCTTCAAGAAGACCGGGTCCAAGATACTCGGCGCCGCCCTGAAGAGAGGCGACAAGGTCATGGCCGTCAAGCTCCCCGGGTTCGGCGGCCTCACCGGGCGGGAGCTCTGCCCAGGCAGGAGGCTGGGCACAGAGCTGAGCGACCACGCCAAGTTCGGGGGCGGCGTCAAGGGCATTTTCCACACTGACGAGCTGCCGGGCTACAGCATAACGGCTGAGGAGGTGCAAGCCCTCAGGGAGAGTATGGGCGCCGGGGACGCCGACGCCGTGGTCGTCGTCGCCGACGAGGAGAGTAAATGCGTCGCCGCCCTGGGGGCGGTGATGTACCGCGCCGAGCAGGCTCTGCACGGCGTGCCCGAGGAGACGCGCTCCGCGAACCCCGACGGGACGACCAGGTACACCAGGCCGAGGCCCGGCGCCGCCCGCATGTACCCCGAGACCGACGTCAAGCCCGTGAAGGTCACCCCCGGGAAGCTGGAGGAGCTGAGGGCGGTGCTCCCCGAGATGCCTGAGGTCAGGCTCAGGCGGTTCATGAAGGACTACTCCCTCAACGAGAAGCTGGCGACCCAGATAGTCGACTCCGATTACACTGGGCTGTTCGAGGAGCTCGCCCGTGGGGGCCACTCGACGACGCTGCTGGCGGTGACCCTGACGGAGGATCTAACGAAGCTCAGGCGTGACGGGGTTCCCGTCGAGGGGCTCACCGACGAGGCTCTGAGTGACGCGTTCACCTTGGTTAAGATGGGAGCCGCGACGAAGGAGTCTCTGCCCGACGTGCTGGCTTGGCTCGCGGAGAACCAGGGCAGGAAGGCGAGTGAAGCCGTGTCCGCGCTGGGTCTCGGCATGATGACCGCCGAGGAGCTCGCCGAGTTGGTTAACAGTGTCGTAGAGGAGAAGGCTGATCTTGTGGCCGAGCGCGGCATGAGAGCCATGGGGCCGCTGATGGGCGTCATCATGGGTCAGGTGCGTGGAAGGGCCAAGCCTCAGGAAGTCCAGAGGCTTCTGCAGTCAGCACTCAAGGCCAAACAGGGCTGACGCCCCTCATAAGTATTATTAACGGTCTTAGAGGTTATTATGATGCCGGATAACGTGTGGTTTTATGCCTGAGCCCGCCTTCCGCCTAAAGGTACGCATCGGCGACATGGAGGTAGAGCTAGGCGGGGAGAGGGAGGAGGTCCTCGAGACGCTGGAGGACCTGGACCTCATCATCGACAGGGTCTCCAAGGCCTTCAACGCAGATGTGCGTACTGCGAAGCGCCCCCAGAAGAAGGAAAAGAAGGAGAGCCAGGTAAAGTTCCCCAACATAAACCGGACGAGCCAGTGCAGCGAGGCCGTGGAGAGCCTGCTCGCTACCGAGTGGGGCAAGACACCGCGGCGAATCGGCGAGCTGAGGGAGGGGATGGAGGCCAACGCCATATTCTTCCCCAAGACCACCCTCAGCGGCGTACTGGTGTGGATGGTGAAGAAGGGGACCCTCCGCAGGTGGAAGGACAAGAAGCGGGGCTACCTATACGTCCTTAACAAGCAGGAGGGAGAGTGACGCCGCGGCTCAGGGTCACCATCAAGACCGGCTACGGGGCCATTGAGGTGAGCGGCGGGTCCCCGGAGGAGGTGCTGGAGGGCCTCGGCTGGCTCACACGTGAACTCATCTCACAGATAAACGAGAGAGCCACCGAGGCCGCCGCCACCGAGGCCGAGGACAGCCTGAAGGGCATCATAAGGGTGGACCGTGAAGGCCCCACGATCGTCTCCCGCGAGGCGCTGTCCCACTACGAGGCCATCGGGCTCGTCCTCTACGCCATGAAGAACCACGAGGCCACCAGTAGACAGATCAGGGAGCGGCTCGTGTCCAGCGGCAAGAAGGTGACAGTCGCCGCGAGGCTCCACGAGATGAGGAACCGCGGCCACGTCTTCAAGCCGGACAACAAGGGAAGCTTGTACAAGCTCACGACAAAGGGCGTGAAGTGGATCGAGGAAGACGTGTTACGGCGGCTCAGTGACTCGGATTAGCTACTTGGTCCTCTTCTCGTAGTCCAAGTAAAGCTCTGTGGTCACAACGAGGAGGGAGAGCAGAATCTTCCTGCTGTCGCACATGTAGGTGCCCTCTCTGAACTTGTTTCGCTGCACAAGCCCCTTGTCCAGCAGCTTCGCCACCGCCCTCTCCGTGGCCTTGGGGGTCAGATCCAGCTCACCGGAGAGCTCCTTGACGGTCATCGTCTTACCTGTCTCGAGGAGGTGATAGAATATCATCAACTGGCTCGGGGCCCGCCGCAGATTCAACAGGCTGTCGTTTAGCTCCCTTAACTGCTCCAGCTGTTCCTCGGACATACCTTTCACACCTATTTTTCCCTTGCCACACTTTAAGGGAATTGGATGAAACTTGGATTAACCACTTTTTATGTCTTCACCACATGAAAAGACCGGAGAGACCGGTGAAAGTGGAAAGGAAAACCGGTTTTCCCTTAAACAAGTGTTCAAGCCTTGAACAGCTTCATCAGCACGTCGTAGGACGTGGTGGACGCCACGTAGCCCGCACCCGTGTTCTCCACGAGCTCCTTCTGTTTGAGCTCCGCGAGCCTGGCCCTGACGCTGCTGCTGTTCTCCCCCAGCGCCCTCGCTATCTCGATGGGCTTCATGGGCGTGTCTTTGAAGGTGAGGTAGACAAGTATCTTGAAGGCCGAGGTCTCGGGGTCAAGCTCCTTTAGCGCCTTCTCCATCTCTACACCTCGAAGTATTGTACCAGGAGCTCTCTGAGTATGGGCCCAAGCTTATACTTGTACACTCCCCGGCTCACCCTCTCGACGAGCTCCTTGTTGTTGAGGTTGAACAACGCAATGTTCACGGCGTTGACGGTGAGCCCCAGCTTCCCAGCGATCTCCTGCGAGGACATGGGTTCACTATTCTCGACGAGGCAGAGAAAGACCTCTCTTTGGCT
>CAZCKR010000062.1:0-7574 GCA_964499305.1 uncultured Candidatus Bathyarchaeia archaeon
CCTCGCCCTCCGGGAGCGAGGGGCTGGCGGTTAGCTTAGCTATCCGTACGTTGCTCCTCCCCTTGCGTAGAAAGATCCTGCTGTGGCTCATGTGCCCCAGTATGTGCCCCCCCGTCGGGGAGACGGCCTTGCTGAAGAAGGCGTCTGGGCTCGCCAACACCTGGTTGGTTATCACCGCGGCGGCGTTGAAAGCCCTGCTCAGCCGCATAAGCTTGTGCAGGTGCTTGTTGAGCTGCTGCTGCCTGGGCGCCAGCATCTCCCTGCCCAGGTACTCGCTCCTGAAGTGGCTCATGACGCTGTCGACGATGATGAGCCGGACGTTGTTCTCCTTGATGACCTCGTCGGCGTTCTCCAGGAGCACCGTCTGGTGGTTCGATGTATAGGCCTCGGCGTAGATGATGCCCTTGAGCACATCCTCCGACTTCAGCCCGAACCTAGGAGCCATCTGCATCACCCGCTCCGGCCTGAAGGTGGCCTCGGTGTCTATGTAGAGGACGCTGCCGTTCAGCCCGCCCTGGGCCTCGCCCAGCTGCACCGTGACGCACAGCTGGTGGCACAGCTGGCTCTTTCCCGACCCGAACTCGCCGTAGAACTCAGTTAGACTCTGGGTCTCGATGCCGCCATTCAGCAGCCTGTCCATGCTTGAGCAGCCCGTGGTGAGCCTCCTCACGTTCTTCCTGATCTCGACGAGCTCGTCTCCCCTGACGAAGGTGATGGCCATGCTCTTCCTGGCGGCTTCGATGACCTTATCGGCCATGGCCTCACCTATCCCTGCGGCCACCAGCTCGGCCACAGCCGCCGTGCCCAGAGACTCCACGGTCTTGAACCCTATCTCCTTCAGCTTGGCGACGGTCGCCGGCCCGATGCCTGGCAGATCCTCTAAGGTCTGATACTTGGCCTTATAGTACTCTAGATCCTCGGACATCGCCTCACCGCCTACGTTTCACATAGATAATTAGGAAGGAGATTAAAAACTAAGCGAGGAGTCACTCCTCCTCCAGCTCGAGGACGAGGGATCCCTCGTAGCCGCACTCACTGCACCTGTACACCTGCGGGAGTATTCCATAGCTCTCCTTCAGCTTGATCTTGTGGCTACTGCACTTGGGGCAGAAGACGGGCCTCGGGGCCCTGTGCCTGACCTTGAAGAGCTTGTCGGCTAGGCCCTTGAGCCAGGGCAAACCTACTGGACCTCGATGTTCTCGTCGGGGAACCCCATGCCGACGAGTGTGCTGTGCACCGTCTCCCTGTGGTCCCCCATGAGTAGGACTTGTTCGTTCTTCGCTGTTCCGCCGCAGGCGCACTTGGCCTTCAGCTCCGAGGCTAGCTTGCTCAGTGACACGCTCCCAGAATCTATGCCGTCGATGACGGTCCACTTCTTTCCCCATTTGCGTCTCTCTAAACGAATTCTGATCCGCTGCTGCTCCTTACTCATCTCCTCGCATACGCAGAGGTCCTTCGGGAGCCCGCATACGGGACAAATCTCCGCCATTATCAACACTTTATCGACTCGCTCAATGTAAAAACCTTTGCACTGGCGGCTTTTTTCGCGCCTCCTACGTGTAGTTATGGAGGAGGCTGAACGCCTTCAGGGCGTCCTGGCCGTCCAGTATGATGATGGTGTTGGTGCTGCAGCTGATGAACTCAACGATGTTTATGTTCCTGCTCGCCAGAAGCTGGGTGATGAACGCCACGAAGCCGGGTGTCGTCTCCACGCGGGGCGGGCTGAGGAGTATGAGGGCGACAAGGTTGCTCTGAACCTTGACTGGGTCCATGAGCTCTCCTTTCATCGTTGTCTGGTCCACGACATAGACGTACTGGTCAGTGAGGTGGGCCGTGACTATGTGGGGGATGTCCAGCCTCAGAGGGGATATCACCACGGCGATCTTGTCCTGCAGCCTGACCTTGGACTCCTTAAGGATGCTCTGCACGGCTTCCTCCCTGAGCTTCCTGTCTGAGGCTATCTCGTCCGATACCCTTATCACGGCCGCCTTGACTGCTTCGATGCTCCCCTCGCCTAGGTCCTCTTGCAGGATGCGGGCGAGGGCGCTGTAGTTCACTATTTTCATGTTCAGGGCGTCGAGGAGGCTTGGCCTCATCTGTATGGTCTCGCGGACCAACTGCGCGACGCTCTTTGTCCTATCTGAGATTTCAATAGTCATATTTGTAACATATGTGTCGCAATGTATAAAAGCTTGCCCCGTAAATGGATGCTTCATCTTAAAAGGAGTATAGATGCAATGCCTAAAGACAAGGTCGTTCTAGCCTACTCCGGTGGACTGGACACGTCCATGATGGTCAAGTGGCTCCAGATGGAGTACGGCATGGACGTCATAACAGTCAACCTGGACGTGGGCCAAGGCAAGGAGCGGAAGGGCATAGAGGAGAAGGCCTGGAAGCTCGGAGTCGTTAACCACTACACCTTCGACGCCAAGGAGGAGTTCGCCGTGGGCTACCTCTTCCCCGCGATAAAAGCCAACGCCCTCTACATGGGGACGTACCCCGTGAGCAGCAGCCTGAGCAGGCCCCTCATCGCCGGAAAGGTGGTGGAGGTGGCGGAGATGGAGGACGCCCAGGCCGTGGCCCATGGGTGCACCGGTAAGGGGAACGACCAGGTCAGGTTCGACCTCACCTTCAAGGCGCTGAACCCCAAGATGAAGATCATCGCGCCCGTCAGGGAGTGGAAGTTCGACCGCCACAGCCAGATCCAGTGGGCCAAGGAGCACGGGGTGCCGGTGCCTGTGACGGAGGACAGCCCCTACAGCATAGACGAGAACCTTTGGGGCAGGAGCATCGAGGGCGGCATGCTGGAGCACCCCGACAAGATGGTTCCCGGCGACATCTGGGACTGGACCGTGGACGTGGAGGACGCCCCAGACGAGCCGGACTACGTCAAGATCGGGTTCCACAAAGGGGTTCCCGTCAGCCTGGACGGCGTCGACCATAAGCCAGTGGAGCTAATCCAGAAGCTCAAACAGCTAGGCGGGAAACACGGCATAGGCAGGATAGAGCACATGGAGGACCGCGTGGTGGGGCTGAAGACCCGTGAGACCTACGAGGTGCCGGCTGCCGAGATAATCCTCAACGCCCACCAAGACCTGGAGAAGATGGTGTTGACGCGGCACCAGAAGATGTTCAAGTACCAGGTTGACCTCATGTGGGCCACGGTGGTGTACCAGGGGCTCTGGGTCGACCCCTTCAAGCATGACCTGGACGCCTTCATCGACAGCACCCAAGAGAACGTCATCGGCTCGGTAACCATGAAGCTATTCAAGGGGTCGGCGAAGCCTGTCAGCCGCGAGAGCCCGCTGAGCCTCTACGACTACAACTTGGCGAGCTTCGACATCAACACTCACTACGATCAGGGCGACGCCGTGGGCTTCATAAACCTGTGGGGCCTCCCCAGCGTCTCCGCGTGGAACCTGAAGAGGAAGGTGGCGGAGGAGGGCATAAAGGAGATGGGGAAGAAGGTGGTCCCCGTCCCCACGGGCGACTCGTAGACACTTTCTTCCCTTGGGTTTTTATTTAATTACCGTTATCCATCTAGTAGGTAGCCCGAGGTAACACCTTGTCACGAGAAGAGTCACTGTTAGAGGTGCTTGAGAAGGCGCTTCCTCTCCCGCCGAGGATCATCGTCGGCTATAACAAGCTGGAGCGGGACTTCACCAGCGGCGACCTCGCCAGGGTCTGCGACATTAGCAGGAGCAGCGCCAAGTTCTACGTCAACAAGCTGGTGGACCTGCGGCTCATCACCAAGGTGCCCCACAAGCGCATGTACCAGAAGTACGCCAACGCCAACAGGTTCAGCGACTGGATGAAGGATCTCATGAGGTTCGCTTTAGAGCCCCTGGAGACAGGTGCTCTGCCACTGCCTGAGGAACAAGAAGAGGAAGAGTGATGAGCCTCCGCGACATCGCCGAGCCCAAGAAGAAGCCCAGGCAGCGATACACGAGGCAGCTCACCCGCAGGGAGATACGCGCCATGAAGAAGCGGGGCTACGACGCGGAGCGGGAGCTGGTCCACATGCTCCGGGACGAGGGGTACGACGCCATCAGGATACCCGTAAGCGCGCCCAGCAAGGAGCCTCTGCCAGACGTCTTCGCCGTGAAGGACGACGCCATACTGGCGGTGGAGGTAAAATCCCATGTCCGGTACGCCTATTACAAGAAGGCCCAGGTGCAGAAGCTCTTCGAGTTCCTTCACATGCACAGGCTGTACCCTCGCCGGTACCCAGTTATCGCCGCCAAGTTCAAGTACAAGGGCTGGTGGTTCGGCGTCGCCGAAAAGCTGGACGACTACACGCTTAAGATCGACAAGGGGCTTACATGGAACGAGCTGTTAACCAAGATCTCGAAGCCCATGCCCACTGTTTAAATAACATCCCTCCTCATCAATCCACAGAATATTCTATGTGATAGCCATGGTGCAGGAGCTAGATTACACTCAAGCTAGGAGAAAGTGCCCCCCGGGCTTCATCGCCTGCGAGAGCACGATAGACCTTGAGCCGCTCCTTGAGATCATCGGCCAAGACCGGGCCGTGCGGGCCCTACGTTTTGGGCTGGACATCAAGGAGGAGGGCTTCAACATATACGTGGCGGGGATGCCCGGCACGGGCAAGAAGACCGCCATAGTTACTTTCCTTGAGCAGCGGGCCAAGGAGATGCCCGTCCCTCCCGACTGGTGCTACGTCTGGAACTTCGAGGACGACGAGAAGCCTGAAGCGTTGAGTCTCCCCCCCGGCATGGGCGCCCAGTTCAGGGACGACATGGCCAAGTTCGTCGAGGAGATGAAGAAGGCACTGGTCGCAGCCTTCGAGAGCGAGGACTACGCCAACCGGCGGGAGGAAACCTTGAAGAAGTTCGAGGACCAGAAGTCGGAGCTAATGAAGGAGCTCAACCAGAAGTCCTTGGAGGCCGGGTTCGCGCTCCAGAGAAGCCAGATAGGTACGCTCATCGTCCCCGTCATCAACGGGCAGCTCATTAACGAGCAGCAGTTCGCCATCCTGCCACAGAAGATCAAGGACGAGATTGGGGAGAATAGGAAACTGCTTCAGGAGGATCTGAGGAGCACGTTCAGGCAGTTCAGGGAGATAGATAGGGAGGCCGAGGCCGCTGTCGACTCCTTCAACAAGGATGTGGCAAACTACGCCATGGACCACCTGTTGCAGGCCCTCAAGGACAAGTACGGCGGCATCGAGGATTGTGACAAGTATCTCGACTCCGTCAGGGATGATATCCTCGCGAACCTAGACCAGATAACCGGGTCGCAGAAGGAGCCCGAGTCGCCTTTCCCATTCCTGATGCGTCAGACCCCTGACCCAACCGAAAGCTACAAGGTCAACCTCATAGTGGACAACAGCAAACTGGAGGGGGCGCCGGTCGTCATCGAGATGAACCCCAGCCATAACCGCGTCTTCGGTACCACGGAGAAGGAGGCTAGGTTCGGTGCCCTCGTCACCAACTACACCATGATACGGTCGGGGAGCGCCCACGAGGCCAACGGCGGGTATCTCGTCATCCCTGTGGAGGAGCTGGCCCGCAACCCGGGGAGCTACGAGTCGCTGAAGAGGACCATCGTGAACAAGAAGCTGGAGATAGAGGAGCTGGCCGAGAGGATGGGGTTCGTGACCACGAGGAGCCTGCGGCCCGAGCCAATTCCCTTCGACGCCAAGGTCATCCTCGTGGGCGACTCCCGGATCTACTACATGCTGTACCAGCTTGACCAGGAGTTCAAGAAGATCTTCAAGGTGAAGGCCGAGTTCGACAACACCATGGACAGGGACGAGGATAACGTCCAGCAGTACGCCAAGTTCATGTGCACCCTCTGCAACAAGGAAGGCCTCAAGCATCTTGACCCCACGGGCATCGCTGCAGTCGTCGAGTACAGCAGCAGACTCGCGTCGGACCAGGAGAAGCTGAGCACCCAGTTCGCCGAGGTCAGCGACATTATCCGGGAGGCCAACTTCTACGCCCAGGAAAGCGGCAACGATATCATCTCCGAGGACCACGTGAGGCAGGCCGTGGAGGCTAAGGTGTATAGGAGCAACCTCATCGAGGAGAAGCTGGAGGAGATGATAGAGCGTGGCACCGTCCTCGTGGACACCCACGGCGAGAAGGTGGGCCAGGTCAACGGCCTCGCGGTCATGGGCATAGGCGACTACATGTTCGGGAAGCCAAGCAGGATCACCGCAAGCGTAGGCGTGGGCAAGGAGGGCATAATAGACATCGAGAGGCAGGCCGAGATGGGCGGCCCCACCCACACCAAGGGAGTTCACATACTCACAGGGTTCCTCACCAACCGCTACGCCAATAAGCACCCCCTCAGCGTCACAGCCAGGCTAACCTTCGAGCAGAACTACAGCGGCGTCGACGGTGACAGCGCCTCAAGCACGGAGACCTACACCATGATGAGCGCCCTCAGCGGCGTCCCGATAAAGCAGGGCCTCGCCGTCACCGGCTCGGTGAACCAGAAGGGCGACGTTCAGGCCATCGGCGGAGTCAACCAGAAGATCGAGGGCTTCTACGAGCTCTGTAAGTTCCGCGGACTGGACGGCAGCCACGGCGTGGTCATCCCGGAGAGCAACGTCAAGAACCTCATGCTCAAGGAGGAGGTCGTGGAGGCCATCGAGGAAGGCAAGTTCCACATCTACCCGGTGAAGGCCATCGACGAGGGCATCGAGGTGCTCACGGGAGTACCCGCGGGGGAGCTCACAGAGGATGGCACCTATCCCGCGGACACGATCAACCATCTGGTCCAGAGGAAGCTTGACGAGCTGGCCGAGATCTCCAAGGAGTACTTAAGGTAGCTAACCTTTTTTTACTAGCTACCCACTTTTCTTCAAGATCAGCCCCATGACAGAGGATACCTACGATGTCATAATAGTGGGCGGAGGCCCAGCGGGGCTCACAGCCGCCCTCTACACAGCCCGTCACAACCTCAAGACCCTGGTCCTAGAGGGCAGGAAGACCGGCGGCAAGGCGATCGAGGCCCACTGGGTAGACAACTACCCCGGTTTCCCCGACAGCGTCAGCGGCCAAGACCTCATGGGGAATATGATCCAGCAGGCCCTGAGGTTCGGCGCCGAGATTAGGAACGAAACGGTGGTAGGACTCAGCGATTTCGGTGACCTCATGGTCAACACGAGGATGGGCTTCTACCAGGCAAAGTCTGTGGTCGTCGCCACGGGGGTAAGCAGGAAGAGCCTGAGCGTCCCCGGTGAGAACGAGTACAAGGGCCGCGGCGTCAGCTACTGCGGCGTCTGCGACGGCCCCTTCTTCAGGGACAAGACGGTCGCCATCGTCGGGAGCGGCCACGAGGCCATCCACGACATAGAGGTGCTTTCCGAGACCGCCGCCAAGGTCTATGCTATCCCCGGCAGGAAGGGGTACAGCGAGGACTTCCCTGAGCTCACCCGCATAAGAGAGAACCCAAAGGTCGAGTTAAAAACGGGAGCAGACGTCAAGGAGATCGGCGGCTCAGACTTCGTCGAGTACGTGACGCTGGACGGCGCGGTCCAGGAGCGGCTGAGCCTAGACGGCGTATTCATAATACTAGAGCACGTCCCCACCGCCGGGATC
>CAZCKR010000062.1:7674-9213 GCA_964499305.1 uncultured Candidatus Bathyarchaeia archaeon
GCTGAGCCTAGACGGCGTATTCATAATACTAGAGCACGTCCCCACCGCCGGGATCAGCACCGACGACGGTGGCTGCGTCATCGTGGACGGCGACGTGGAAACCAACATCGAGGGCGTGTTCGCGGCTGGAGACTGTACATGCGAGGGGATGCAGATAGTCACGGCGGCCGGTATGGGCGCCAAGGCAGCGCTCTCTGCCATGAAACACGTGAAATCCCTGAGGTAGGGAAATGGTGAACGTAGGGGCCTTCTGCTCGCCTACGGCGTCAGTGGAAAACGAGATCAATCTCGTGGGTTGCCCTTCTAGTAGAAGCACCTGATCCAACTCACAGAGGCTATTCAGTAGATACATTTTTTCGTGCAAAGACGCATTCCGACCAGACAGAAGATGGGCGACCGAATCAATGACATCAACGCCAGGGAGATACTGGATAGCCGGGGCAACCCCACCATCGAGGTCGAGGTCACCACCGAGGAGGGCTACCTCGGCAGGGCGGCGGTGCCCAGCGGCGCCTCTACGGGCATCTACGAGGCCGTCGAGCTCAGGGACGGTGGCACACGGTTCCACGGAAGAGGCGTCACCAAAGCCGTCGCGGCCGTCGAAGGAGAGATAGCGGGCAGGCTGATCGGGTTCCCGGTGACGGAGCAGAGGAGGATCGACGAGGAGATGATCCGGCTGGATGGCACCGAGAACAAGAGCAGGCTCGGAGGAAATGCCGTCCTCGGCGTCTCTGTGGCTTGCGCCAAGGCCGCGGCGGCGTCCATGGGGATGAAGCTCTACCAGTACATAGACACGGAGGCCTCCCTGCTCCCAGTGCCTTTCTTCAACGTCATTAACGGCGGCAAGCACGCGGGTAACCAGCTCGACTTCCAGGAGTTCATGGTGGCACCTACGGGGGCCAAGAGTTTCAGGGAGGCCCTCATGATGGGTTCCGAGATATACCAGGCCCTCAAGTCACGTCTCCTCAAGGGCTATGGTAAGAACGCGATAAACGTGGGTGACGAGGGCGGGTTCAGCCCACCCATGGAGAGCCCCGAGGAGGCGTTGGACGCCGTCACGGCGGCCACGGAGGAGATGGGGTACAGCGGCGTCACCAGGCTGGCGATGGACGTGGCGGCAAGCAGCTTCTACAAGGACGGAGGATACAGCTTCATGGGGAAGATCCTGTCAAGGGGCGAACTCTTCGACGTCTACAGGGAGCTGGTCTCCAAGTACCCGATATCCAGCATCGAGGACCCCCTGGAGGAGGAGGACTACGAGGGCTTCGCCGAGATGACCCGGGCGCTGCCCATCCAGATTGTGGGGGACGATCTCTTCGTCACCAACGTGAAGCGGCTCAGGAAGGGCATAGAGATGGGGGCCTGCAACAGCCTCCTCTGGAAGGTAAACCAGATAGGCAGCCTCACCGAGGCTAGGGAAGCGGCAAAGCTTGCGATGGACAGCGGCTACACGGTTATGGCCAGCCACCGCAGCGGAGAGACCGAGGACCCCTTCGTCGCCGACCTCAGCGTCGGGATAGGGTGCGGCCAGATAAAGAC
>CAZCKR010000062.1:9313-10620 GCA_964499305.1 uncultured Candidatus Bathyarchaeia archaeon
GGGCTAAGCAACGAGTTAATCAGGGACGCGATACGGGATAAGACTCTGCTCAGGTCTTGGTTCATGAGGAACACAGTCCATGTCATGACGACGGAGCAGGCCTTCGTCGCCCGCCTCGCACTACGGGAAAGCCTCGTGCAGGAGTGGAACAGGTGGATGGTTAAGACAGGCTCTAAGATGAGCCCAGACTCATGGACGGTCCATTACGACGAGGTGCTCGCCTCCCTAGCCGACCGGCCGCTGTCAATGAGCGAGCTCCTCGATAGATACAGTCCAAGCTCCGATAATCCGAAACGGCGGCTCAACCGGGTGGTCAGGGAGATGAGCCTGAAGGGCCTCATATGTAACGCTGAGCCTAGGGGGCCTTGGTACCATGACACGGAGCAGACCTACGCAGACATAAGGCGATGGGTGCAAGGCATGACCGAGGCCGAGCAATCCGAGGCCAAAGGAAGCCTGATGATGGATTACCTGCGAGCATATGGGCCGGCCACGGTTCAGGACTATGCTTACTGGACGGGGATGAGGGTCTCCGCCGCTAGAGAGGTGATGAAGGGAATAGAGTCCGAGCTTGTGGAGGTTGAGGTCTCCGGACAGAAGGGAGGGCTCTACGCGCCTATTGATATGCTCAGCGAATTTGAACGCCTAGAGGTGGTTCCCTTGGTTCGGCTGCTTCCCAAGTTCGACGCCCTCATCATGGGGCACAGAGATAAGACCCGGTTCATGGACGAAGCCGCGAGGAAACGTGTCTTCCTGCCGGCCGCCGAGGTGTCCGCGACGGTGGTCGTCGACGGCAGGGTGGAGGGAGTCTGGGTGATTAAGAAGGACGGAGACGCGTGGAGCCTCACCGTGGAGCTCTTCAAAGAACTCGATGAGGAGCACATGGACATGCTTGGAGATAATGTCCAGAGCATGAAGGAGTTCACCGGCTTCGAGATAAGGGAAGAGGTCTCGACGGTCTAGGCTACTTGCCTCTGGTGACGACCTGGTAGCCGCTCAGGGCCATGTCCTTGCTGCAGATCACCATCTCGTCTATCCGTACATGCTTCTCCACGCCGTCAGGGTAACCCCTTGGGCCGTATAGGCAGCACTCGACGCCCGCCTAGGCCCGGTGGGCGGTGTCGTTGCCGCAGTAGGGAAGGGGAAGAGGATCAGGGTGTGGATGGTGGCGGCCTGCTCGTTGGCCCGTGTGGGGTGGGGCTGGCCGGGGCTTGCTGGGGCTGGTGGTCTTTGGGAGCTTGGCGGTGGGTCTTGGGGGGCGTGGTGGTGTTGTCTTGGTGGGGGGTTCTCGTGGTTTCTCTGGTGGT
>CAZCKR010000063.1:0-10095 GCA_964499305.1 uncultured Candidatus Bathyarchaeia archaeon
ACCGGTGTGTCGAAGTCGTCATCCATGGCCTCGATTAACCTCTGTTTCTCTGCTCTGACTGTCTCCAGCAGCTTCTCCTCCCGTTCACCGTAGTCTAGGTTGTCGTCTGGGCCTCTCATGGCGTTCTCGATGAGGTCCAGCGTGTTCTCGAGGCGGTTCCCCGTGTTCTGGGCGTTCTCCATGTTGCCCCACGTGAAGTTCAGCGGCCGCCTGTAGTGGGTCGAGATGTAGAAGTAGCGCAGCGCGTCAGGCGTGTGCTTTTCGAGTATGTCGTCGAAGCTCACGTAGTTGCCGAGGCTCTTGCTCATCTTGCCTCCGTCGATCATGAGGTGCCTCATGTGGAGCCAGAACCTGACGAACTGTTTACCTGTGACTGTCTCGCTCTGGGCCACCTCGTTCTCGTGGTGCGGGAACGCCAGGTCCTCGCCGCCTGCGTGTATGTCTACGGTGTCGCCTAGGAGATCCTTGCTCATGACGCTGCACTCTATGTGCCAGCCGGGTCGGCCCCTGCCCCACGGCGACTCGAAGTAGATGCCTCGCTCCAGCTCCTCCGGCGTCGCCTTCTTCCAGAGGCTGAAGTCCTGGGCGTCCTCCTTGTCGTATTCGTCCGCGGCTACCCGCTCGGTGCGCTCAACCTTATCGATGTCGACGCCGCTTAGCTTACCGTACTCGGGG
Organism: uncultured Candidatus Bathyarchaeia archaeon; assembly: GCA_964499305.1. GTDB lineage: Archaea > Thermoproteota > Bathyarchaeia > TCS64 > TCS64 > RBG-16-57-9. Next base: position 676 of record CAZCKR010000063.1, read on the forward strand.
AACTTGTCGATGTCGAAGTAGACGCCGTCCTCGGCATCGTACGCGACCCCCCTCTCCATCAACGTCTGTATGAACTCTATCATCTGGGGCACGTATACCGTGGCCCGTGGGTAGGCCGTCGCCCGTTTGATGCTCAGCAGGTCCAGACCCTGGAAGAACACCTCAGTGTAGTGGTCTGTGAACTCCTTCAGGGTCTTCCCAGCCTTGCCGCTGTCCCTGATGGTCTTGTCCTCGATGTCCGTGATGTTCATGACGTACTTGACCAAGTAGCCCCTGTACTCCAGCCACCGCCTTATGAGGTCGCCGAGGGTGAAGGTCCTGAGGTTCCCTATGTGGGGGTCACCGTAGACGGTGGGGCCACAGACGTACATGGTGCCCGTGGGTGGGTTAAGTGGCTTGAACGGCTTCTTCCGCCGGGTCATGGTGTCGTAGATCTGGATGGGGTGCTCTACCATGTCTGTTCCTCCATAATGTCCGCTAGACCTGCCGAGTGTGAGACCCGTTCTAGGCTAAGGTACACAATAGTCTCATTCTTCCTGTCTAGCTATGAATGCATAGAATGGGTGAAATATAAAATATGTTGTGAACAGCTCGGCTATTCACGGTTTAATACCTGCGGCGCGGCGGCCTATGCTTGGCAAAGCACTCCTGGCAGTAGACTGGCCTGCCCTCGGTGGGCTGGAACGGGACTTCGCATTCCTTTCCGCAGTCGCTGCAGATCGCCTTATGCATCTCGCGTGGGCCTCTGTCGAAGCGTCTTCGATCACTCATCTCTTTCACTCCTACTCGTTAGGTATACTCTAGGGCCTCGAGAGGCTCCTCGTATCCGCATCAATACACCGTCGAGGCTCTTTTAAACTTTTCAACCGTGGACGGGACAGGGAACCTATAAATCTGGTGTGTGCTATACATGTCTCACCGGACTGTAGACGTATGAGCAGTGAAGAGACTAAGAAGCTGAGTTTCGATAGCAACGACTTCAAGTTCAACGTGGCTTACCAGGCTTATGAGAAGGCTTTCGACGAGGCCGCGCCCGACAACAGAGAGACGCTGAACGACGTCATCACCAAGCTTTTCAGCGAGGAGATCACGTACCCCGAGTTCTACGACGCCCTCAGCGACGAGGAGGGCCGACGATACCGTTACCACAGGAGCCAGATAAGCACCTCCCGGAAGTTCGCGTACCGCGCCGCGGAGCGTAAGACCGACAGGATAAAGCGCCACAAGTAGAGGCCTCCAAACCCACTTGTAGCATGTTAGTCACAAGATGTTACTCACGTTTAAATGAACGAAGGGTAACGAGACACAACATGAGGAGAACATGTTGGGTGGATGCCGTAATTCAGAGGTAGTCTTCAACACCGACGCCCTCGAGAAGATAGTCTACGAGCCGCTGTGGGTGTTAGCCAACGAGGAGGAGTACTGGACAGAGTACCCGGCGCAGAAATACACCCAGGACTGGGCGGAGGCCGTGAACTACGAGATAGACTACGACGAGTGGCGGAAGAGGATCACAGACTGGTCAAGGCTAAGCGTGGACGAGAGGGAGAGACACGTCTTCACAAGGAACACCCGTAAGATAGTCGAAGGCAGAAGGGTCTTCCTGGAGAAGGCGGTCCCTTATCTCTGCGGGTATCTCCCCGACGACATAGGCCTGGACATAGGCGTCTACTTCACGGCGTTCATCCCCGCGAGGGCCTTCGCCAAGGGCGAGATAGTGTTTAACGTGGCCGCGAACTACTGGAAGAACAACCCGGACAACATACTCAACACCCTTGTACACGAGCTGTACCACGTCGGATGCGGAAACATACAAGAAAAACATGGTGTCGAGCAGCCCAACGACCCGTTGACGCTGGTGCTTTCAAACGTTCAGGGGGAGGGCATAGCCACCTACGTGGCCTATAACGCTCAGCACATCTTTCCCGCCCCGGACGACAAGGACTTCGAGATGATGGACGACCCCGCCGTCGTCGACGAGTGCTTCAGACAGGTAAGGGACATACTCTCCAAGGTCGGCTCCATCCCAGACGACGAGCTGCAGAAGCTCTCATGGGACATCGGAGTCATAGGCAGGGCCTTCTACGTCGCCGGGGCCGAGATGTGCCGGGTCATCGACACGGAGAAGGGCCGCGAAACCCTAATAGAGACCATCTGGAGAGGCCCGAGACACTTCTTCGACGTCTACAACGGGCTCGCCGCGGCGAGGCGCAGGCTAGGACTCTAGCCTATCCCTGAACGACCCGAGCTCCCTGGAGAGGCGTCGTCTCCCGGCCTCAGCCGTGATCTCGGCCCTCGTGCGTTCTGTGACGCTGCGGGTGATGTCCAGCTTCCGGCGCATCCCCTTGAGCATCATGCTCGCCTCCTCGGCCTCGACTAGGTAGAGATATATCTCCTCCATGGTCTCGAGGATGCTCTCAGCAGCCTCTAGGTCGCCTTCTCTGAGGCTGTCCAGTGCCTGCCGTCTTAGCTCGCCTGGGACATCCGCGATCCCAAGTACGTAGTCGGTCGCCTCAATCCCTAGTTCCTCTGGGGTTGGATACTTTTTCTCGGTGATTAGAGAATGGAGTATGGCTGCCTCCGCGTATTCCTGCAGCGCCGCCACCACGGTTTCGCTGCTCTGGATGCCGGGGAACGCATCTCCAACTCCCCGAACCTCGGTGAGCAGGTTCGCTGCCTCGGAGATGAGTCGCTGGGCTTTCCCGGGTTCACCTTTGTGTAGCATGAGGATCGACTGCTTGCTGAGGGTTCTCGCCTTTCGGGCCTTGGGGTAAGCCCTGTCTCTGGCCTCATCGAGGGCTCTCAGGTGTTCCGTTACCTTCTTTATGATCTCTTGTAGCATCTTCTACTGCTCCGGCGTTCCATCGGTGGCTGTGCTTAGGTGGTCCACGGTGCAGACGTGGACGTGCTTACCCATGTTACTGTAGTACGTTTCTTGGGGTTTAAGGGTTGACTATGCGGAGGGTTTATATACTGGGTGTTAGGTTAACATAACAATATGTGTGGTATAACGCACATAATGTATGGTAAACCAAACAGGAGGAAACGAGAATGAAGAGAACACAAATAGTAACCATGGTAGTGGCATTAGCAGGAGCCACCGCGGCCCTCTGGGTCTTCGGTACAGGCACCTTCGGGATCATCAGCGCAGCCAACGTCGCGGTCATCATAGCCATAGGGGGCTTAATGGTCGACCGTTTGCTGGTGAAGAGGGAGGATAGGCTCAGGGGATTCGCCGTCACCGACGAGCGGACGATGCTCATGGAGGGCAAGGCCGGCAGGGCCGCCTTCATGCTAGGCAACTACGTCTGGCTCGCGCTGCTCTGGTACGAGTTCGCCGCAGAGAACTTGATGCCCTGGCCCAAGATCGGGTCGCCGCCCGTGCTGCTGCTCGGCTTGATGGCTCAGCTGGCCGTATACTTCGTGGCGAGGTTCACGATGGCGAAGAGCGTGGAGAGATGAACACCCGTATAAAGGAGCTCAGAGCCCGTATGGGGTACACTCAGGCGGATCTAGCCAAGCTCGTGGGGGTGAGGCGTGAGACCATCAGCTTCGTCGAGAACGGCGAGTACAACCCCTCGCTGCTGCTGGCGGTGCGGATCGCCACGGCCTTCGGCGAGCCGGTGGAGGAGGTCTTCCTCTTCGACATGGACGAGATCAAGCTAATGTAAAGGGCTGTGGAAGCTTTGGTAGCCCGGCTATGCGCCGGGGATACTTATTGTGAAGGTGGTTCCCTCGCCGGGTGTAGCCGTGTACATCACAGTGCCGCCGTGGGCCTCGACGGTCTCCTTGATGTAGGCGAGGCCGAGCCCGACGCCCGTGGCCTTCGTCGTGAAGAAGGGTGTGAATATCTTATCCCTGTGTTCATCCGGTATCCCCACACCGGTGTCCGATACTTCGATGACGAGCCCGCCGTCTTCGACGTATGCGGTTATCCCTAGTTTTCCTCCCTGGGGCATGGCATCCATGGAGTTCATGAACAGGTTGGTCAGTATCCTCGCCGTGCCTCTCATGTCAAGCAAGTATACTAGGTCATCGGGGACGTCGATCTCTGTCTCGACGTTGTCGGGGATCATCATGCTCCTGAGCACCTCCTTCACGAGGGCTCTCATGTTTATTCTTAATCTTGTGATCTCCCCTCTCAACGTGAGCTCCTTCCAGTTGTCCAGAATGTTGTCTGCATGCTTCAGGTTGCTCTCGATGATTCTGAACATGTCAGAGTTTTCTGGGTTCTGTCTCAGGATGTGGACAGCGATGCCGATGTTGCTCAGCGGTCCGCGCAGGTCCTGCCGGGCCATGCTGGAGATCCTTCTGAAACCCTCCATGAGATTACTGTTCTGCTCTCGGCTAAGTCTCTGGACCTCCCCGAGGTTGGCTATTCGGTCTATCGCCGTGGCTACGTGGTTGGTCAGTATCTCCAGCTGCTGCTTATCTAGTTCCGTGAACGCGTCTTTCTCGGTGCTCTCTATGTTGAGGACCCCGACTGCCTCGCCGTCGATGATTATCGGGGACGCGAGCTCGGCCTTAGACCGCGCGTACTCGTAGTATGGCTGCCCCGTCTCGGGGTTTACCACGAAGACGTAGTCTTGGCTCTGCTCTACGTCGTTCACGAGGATGGTTCTCTTCTCTTTGACGGCTCGGATCGTCACCCCTTTTCCGTCGAGAGGCAGCTCCACGCCGGCGGGGATTCCCCCGTACTTGGCTACCTGGACAAGTTTACTGCCCTGAATTCTGAGGATGTCTACTCTCTCGTAGTTGAAGGTCTCCACCATCGCGTTTATGGTGCATTCATAGATGTCTCGGAGGGTCTTCGCTGTGTTAAGCTTCACGGCGTGGCTGTGGAGGGCGCTGAGCCTCTCCTCGTATAGCATACCCCTCTCGGCCTCGTTCAGTCTAGTCAACGTGGACGATACGTGCTGGGCGAGGATCTCGAGGAGTTTGATGTCTCTCTCCGTGAACTCGTTGAGGTTCGGGCTCTCGATGTTGATGACGGCGGCTGTCTCTTTTCCCACGAATATTGGTGCGGTTACCTCTGACTGGCCTCTGAGGAGCCCGTAGTCCTCCGGGGGGCCCAGGTAGTCGGGGTCTTTGCCGGTGTCTGCGACTAGCTGGGGCTCGCCTGTCTTGAAGGTGCGGACGATTATGCTTTTAGCGTCCAGGGGTATCTCCCAGTCCTCAGGCATCTCCGAGTTCCGGGTCTTGGGGTAGATGACCCTGTTCCCTTCCTTCACCGCTATGCCTGCGAACATGAAGCCTAGGACCTTTTCGATGGTGTCCAGGGTGATCTCGTATACTTGGTCTAGGCTGCCTGCTAGAGCCAGCTCAGCCGCGTTTGTGTGGAGGGCGGCGAGCCTGCTCTCCAGCGTATCGCGTCCGCTGGGGGTGTACTCTTCATGCACAGTGGAGGAATCCATTTGGCTGGCTTGCCACCGTAGCGAGGTTTATTAAGTTTTATTTGTCACTGATCCACTCTGTAGGCGCCGCCGCTGTACTCGGCCACGGTCACCGTGTCGCCTACTTCGGCCGCCTCGTAGGCCTCCTTGGTGGCCTCCGCCTGAAGCCCCCTGTCGGTTACCATGATGTGCTTGACGGTGGGCATGAAGAAACCTACGTAGATGATGCTGGGTCCCTTGCGCTTGCCGGTCACCGTGGCTTAGAATGTCCGTATCTTGGTTGATGCGGCTCTCTTGGTGAGGTGTATGAGGGCCAGTATGATGATCACGGCGATCAGCGCGATTATCAGCGGCGTCATATGTAGCTTGGTTGATGTGTGTTTGTTTAAACTCATCGTGAGAGGTTTCTTAACCATCCGCAGCCCATCGTTTATCGGTCGTTATGAGCGAGAAAGGTAAGCTATCCAAGTTCTGGATCACCGAGCTGACGAGGCCGGCGTTCGAGGACTGGCTTGAACACGAGGAGCACCCCGTCGTGGTCATCGGCATAGGCTCCATCGAGCAGCATGGGCCCCACCTGCCTCTGGGGATGGACTCCATGACTGTGAAGCGGTACATCCACGAGGTGGCTAAGCGAAGCAACAGCGTGGCGGTGCACCCCTGCTGGCCGGGGTTCAGCCCCCACCACCTCGGGTTCAAGGGCACGGTGACGTTCAGCTGGGACACGCTGATGGGTGTGCTCATGGACACCATCGGAAGCCTCGCGCTCCACGGCGTGAAGCGGTTCGTGATCATGAATGGCCACGGCGGCAACAGGAACATAATGAACCTCGTGGTGCAGCTGGCCAAGAGGGAGTACGGAGTCATGGCGGCGGCGCCGAGCGGCCCAGGCAGCACCGAGCTGGCGAAGGTCCATGCGGACCGGCAGAAGCGGCTCTGGGACGTGCACAGCGGCATCAACGAGACGGGGGCGGCCCTATACATGTTCCCTGAGCTAGTGGAGATGGACAGGGTGCCGGAGGACTGGACGCCGACACTAGACGTTGACCCGAGGCTCCGGGAGTTCCTTGACCCCGACAGGGACGACTACGAGGCTGTCAGCCAGGTCTGGGGGGCGTGCAGCCAGCCGGACACCGACGACTTCAGCGAGGACGGCATCTACGGGCTGGGGAGCCCTAGGGACGCCGACCCCGAGGAGTACGGGAGGCGGTTCGAGGAGCGGGTCGAATTCGTCGTCGAGTTCATCCGCGAGTGGAAGAAGATTCCGACGCCCCCGGCGTTCCAGAATTAACAACCCCTACCTTTTTTCTTGGTTATGCCCTCAGAAAGAGTTATGAAAGATTTACATCTATCTAATGAATTGAGCCTAGGTGGTTGTCATGATGTCTGTAATAGGCGCCTTAGCCGGTCTCACCGAGCAGACCCGTTTCATGGTTGACACAGCTATATACTTCGGTTTTGTGGCCATCGTGGCGCTGTCACTGGGTTTCATGTACAGGAGGGCGGGTGTCCCGTTTCTCGGGTGCTCCGTGCCCGTCATGGCGGGAGGGTTAACGGTCAGCGCGGTAGCCACCCGCCTCGCCTTCGCCGCCGCCGGAGCCGCCGGGGTCGAGCTTCTGCCGTACGCGTCTGACAATGACTGGGTCTACAACAATGAGCAGAACGTGGGGCTGGTGAACGAGTTCCTCGGGTCTAGGCCGCTTCTCTGCCTCGGCTTCATAGCGTTCATCTTGGCTGCCTCCGTTGCCTTCGGAGCCGCGTCTGGGTGGCTGATCTCGAAGCCCGCCATCAGGCTCGGCCCCGTGTATATCATGATTGCCACGTTGACGTTGACAGATTTTGCATCAGTCCTCGGGCGGGTCGTGGTCCCGCTCAGCGGCGGCACGTTGGGCGTCTATGTCCCAGATTTTCTGGCGTTTTACCATGGCGACAAGTCTTTCGCGGTGCTGGCTCTGGTACTTTTGACGTTGCTGGGCGTGTTCATGGCTCTGAGGGTCGTGGAGGGCTCCCCCTTGGGGGTGCTATTGGAGGCCGTGAGGGACGACGAGGTGGCGGCCGCCAGCGTCGGCAAGGACGTGGTTAGGGTCAGGGAGACGGCGGTGATCATCGGCTCAGGCTTGATGGCTCTCTCTGGGGCCCTGTATTCCTTCTATCGCTTGTTCGTGGTACAGAGCGGCTTCTCGAATCTCAATTGGAGCCTACGGCCTCTGCTCATGATAATCATCGGGGGAGGGGGCGGCGTCGGCACGTTGCTCGGGGTGGCGTCCGTCGAAGCGCTCCGAAGAGCCATAATACTGTACAAGTACCGCATCATCGAGGCTATATTCTTCCCCATAGCATATCTTGAGACTATGCTTCTCTCCATGCTGTTGCTCGTCTTCCTCTTCCTGCGCCTGCGGCTGTCTGGGGGCGTCTTCTCCGAGTCGCCTTGGGCCTCAGCTCATGGTGAGAGGGACTCGCAGCCTACCCGTCGGCACATATCCGCCGACAAGCGCCTCGGCGGCGGCGTCAAGGGAGGGTGCGGCGTCCCCGAGGGTGAGGAGCACGGAGCCAGCCTCTAGGGCCCCCGCGTCGTAAGGGTTTCGCAGGCAGACCAGGACGCAGGGCTTCCCTGCGGCGATCAGCCTTCGGGTCGCCTCTAGTTGAGCTGGGTATAGGTGGGCGTTCCGGGTAGCCAGGACCAGGATGTCTGCGGTTTCGGCGAACCTCTCGGCGTGCTCCAGCTGCCCCCCGGTGGGCGCGGACGGGTCCATCAGGGCGGCCTCTACGCTATGGAACCTGTCTCTCAGCAAGGCTGTGAAGGCCGCCTCCTTCCCCCACTCTAGGCACTCTTTTTCGAGGCTTGAGGCGAACTCGATCACAGCCACCCGAGTCTCGGACCCTAGCGGCAGCAGACCGGGTACGTCCCTCAGGAACACCGTTCCGGCTCTTGCGGCTCTCTCCATGGTTTCAAGGTGCTTGGGCTGCCGGATGACGGTGAGGGGCGGCCGCTTGTTGGCGGCGAAACGCCTCTTCATCTCGTTGATGCGGTCGACGGAGTAGTCTATCTGTTCCATGGGTAGGCGCCCTGTGTGGGCAGCGTCCAGCAGGGCATCATAGGCTGCCTCTTGGTGTTCCCGGGTGTGGCTGAAGAGGACTACGTTGGCGCCGGCCTTGGCTGCGAGGACGGCGGACTCGCCGGGGCCGTAAGCGTCTGTCACAGCCTTCATCTCCATGCAGTCCGTGGTGACGAGGCCCCTGTAGCCGATGTCTCGGCGGAGGAGGCCCTGGATGATGGCTGGGCTGAGGGTGCTGGGATACACAGGCTCCATGGCCTTGAACTGGACGTGGGTGATCATCACCGCCGCGACGCCGCCGTCACACACGGCGCGGAAGGGGACGAGGTCGGTATCCCACATGTCGTCGAGGAGGCCCTCGATGACAGGTAACTTCACATGGGGGTCCACCGGCGTGTTGGCCTTGCCGGGGAAGTGCTTGGCGGTGGCGGCGACGCCTGTGCCTTGGAAGCCGCGTATCTGAGCCAGCGCATGCCGTTTGACGTGTTCAGGGTCTGAGCCGAGGCTGCGGACGCCGACGCTGGGGTTGTGGATGTTGTGGGTGAGGTCGATGGCTGGGGCCAGGTTCCAATTGATGCCGAGGGCCCGCATCTCGGCGGCGAGGACCGCGGAGACCTCCTCGGTGAGCGCCGTGTTGTCAGCGGCGCCGAGGGCCATGGCTCCGGGGCTCTCGGTGAAGCCGCCGCGGAGCCGTGCGACTACCCCGCCCTCCTGGTCGATGGCGACGAGGATGGGGCGTCTAGCTGCCCCGTGGAGCGCCTTGGTTAGCTCGGCGACCTGCTCGGGGGTGTCTATGTTGCGTGCGAAGAGTATGACGCCTCCTACGCGGCCCTCCCGGAGCCAGCCTAGTATGTGGGGCGGCGGCTCATGGCCGTGGAAGCCGACGACGAGCATCTGGCCTATCTTCTCTTCAAGGCTCGGCATCACTCGTCCTCTAGCTCCACTGTCTTGCAGTATCTTCTTTCGAGGTG
>CAZCKR010000064.1:0-9494 GCA_964499305.1 uncultured Candidatus Bathyarchaeia archaeon
CTTTCACCAGATAAGTTTATTTAATTCGAAATGAAAGGTCTCACCAGAGAAAATGAGTGAAGTCGTAGAAGGGCGCGTCGGCTCGAAAGGAGAGCTGTTTCCCCCTAAAGATATCAGGGAGAAACTAGGGCTCAAGCCCCACACCAAGGTACTCCTCCACGTGGCTGACGGAAAGCTCATCGTAGAGCCGATCCCATCACTGGAGGACCTGATGAGCCGTGAACCCCTAGTCACCATCACCCTGGAGGAGTTCAGGAAGTTCAGGGAAGAGCTGTCACGGCAGGCAGAGGAATGAAGGTCTTCCTTGACACCACGTACTTCATCCCGACCCTCGGAGTCTCGCTTCAAGGCATCCCGTGGGACATAGCGTTCAAAGTCCAGAGAGAAAACGAGGCCCTCGTCAGCGAATTAACCCTATTCGAGCTCTCAGCTAAAGGAGCGAAATATGTGAACAGCGGCCTCATCCCCGTCGAGAATGTTGTCCTAGGCGTCAACTCCCTACTGCGCGACGACAGGTTCAGGAAAGTCGGCTTCTATGAACCCCCCATACAAAGAACCGCGATACAATTGAGAACGAAGCTGATGGACTACGTCGACTGCCTCATCCTATCCACGGCAGCTCACACGTGCGATGTACTCCTGACTGAAGACATCAAACTCAAGGACATGGGTTCAGAGATGGAAAAGGACCTTACAGGTATAAACCCGGGTTTCTCGGTAAGAACTTGGAATGAAGCCAGACTTGGTTTCAGTGATTAATTTATCACGACTGTGTCGAGCTGGAAGTAACGCTCGGCGAGGAACCTTATCTTCTTGATGTTGGCGCCGTTCTTGCCGATGGCTATGCCCTTGTCCTTGGGCTCCACGTTCACCATGGCGATCTTCTTCCCCTCCATCCTGTCGACTAGGCGGATGTCCTTGACCTTGGCTGGCTTCAACGCGTTCCTGATGAACTTATCGGGCTCGGGCAGGTACTCGTATATCTCCACCTGCTTGTTGGTCATGCTGCGGAAACGCTTAATCTTCTCGCCGCCCTTGCCCACGGCGAGCCCCACCTCTCCCTTCTTCACCGTGAATATGATGGTGTCCATGTCCTCGTCGACGATGCAGTCGACGATGGTCGCCCCCGTCATGTTCTGCAGGAGCTGTATGTACCTCATCTCAGTCTCTGTGATCTTTATGTTGTTCAGCATGCGCTAATCTTCCTTCGCCATGTCTAGTATCCTTGAGTCGCCCGGGTCGTTGATCACTATCGCTGAAACAGGGTAGGGTTTCCCACACAACACCCCCAAATCTACGCTGTCTTTACCGTGCGTAAGCACGGGTATCTCGCTTAGCCTGCCATAAGTCTCTATGGCCTCGGCGTTCTCGGCTGGACAGTTAGAGCTGAGGATAGCCATCCTGGCCCTGCCACGCCTCATCTCCCTGACCGCCATCTTCGATCCTAACTGGACCCTGCCGGTGGAGAGAGCGAGTCTCAGCTCGTGGTCTACGCTACTCATCGCTTCTATCTCCCTGAGTCATGAACAGTTCGACGCTTCCCGTTCCCAGGGGCATCGACTGTCCGACGATTATGTTCTCGATCACGCCTTTAAGGGGATCGGTCTCGCCCTTTATGGCGGCCTCCACCAGGTGCTGGATTGTCAGCTCGAACGCCGCCCTCGCCAGCACGCTGCTCTTATCGCCGCTGATGCCGTGGCGGCCGATCTGCTGCACCTCTCCGGTCTTGGTCATGATGTCTGAGACCAGCATGACGTGGCGAATGTCGACGTCCAGCCCCTGCTCGCTGAGGACAGCGTGGGCCTCCTTGATGAGCGTGTTCCTCGCCGCCTCGACGCCGAATATCAAGGCTATCTCGTGGATGTTGTTGGTTGTGGTCCTCGTGGGGTCGACGCCCTCGATGCGCAGCACCCCCTCCAGGTTGCTACCATCAGTCCTGATGACCCACTCGCCGTCCTCCACGGTGGTGAGAACCCTCTTGATCTCGGGGATGCCCTTGATCTTCGCCTCGGTCACATGCTTTATGATAGGCTCCGGGTCCCTGGCTTTGTCCTCCTCCAGGCTGATGAGGAAGGTCCTGTCCTCCTCCTTCGTGTAGCTGTAGGGTATGGCCTTCTCGACGTCCTTGACGTCGACCCCCAGAGTCTCCATCCTCTCCGGGTCGAGGGTGATCCTGACGGCCTCCTCGCGGAGGTCCACGTTGACGCTGTCGATGACGTCGTCGATGACCGTGTAGGTCAGCTTCTGGGCGACCTCCCTGGCCTTCTTCTCGCTCCTCCCGTACTTACTTGTGAGGTAGATGTTCATCACCGGTGTCGACGGGCTCTTGCGGGCGTCCACTATCTCGATGAGCCGGGGCAGACCCAGGGTTACGTTAAGCTCGGCTACGCCTGCGTAGTGGAACGTCCTGAGGGTCATCTGTGTGCCCGGCTCGCCTATGCTCTGTGCGGCGACGATGCCGACGGCTTCACCCGGCTCCACGAGGCTGTAGTCGTAGTTCCGGAGCATGGCCGCTATGACGTCCTCGACTCCCTGCTTGGTGAGCTTCGCCTGCTTGAGCCGGCGTAAGAGCTCGTCCTTCAGGAGCGGGGGTATCTCCTCCTCGATGCCGTCCACCAGCTTGTCTATCGTCGAAGCCGCTGCGGCCCGCCCCTTCTTCATGTTTATCCGGGTCCTGTCCGTGAGCTGGGCGACGTTGACGGCGACGCCGTGGTCGGATTTCGCGGGGTCGACGCCGTCCTCACCGTACTGGAACTGGACTATGTCGCCCACGCTGTTCCTGACGGTGCCGTCGTACTCGACTCTGAGATGCTCCAGGGCGTTGATGAGCCTGCGCTGCATGTACCCGCTCTGCTGGGTACGCACGGCCGTGTCCACCAGCCCCTCCCGGCCTCCCATGGCGTGGAAGAAGAACTCAAGCGGGGTCAAGCCGTCCCTGTAGCAGTTGTAGACGAAGCCTCGGGCGACGGGGGCGGCGTCGTTCTCCTTGAAGTGGGGCAGGGTCCTGTTCTCGTAGCCCCTCATGATCCGTTTGCCACGGATGCTCTGCTGGCCTACGCTGCCCATCATCTGGCCGATGTTTAGGCTGCTGCCCCTTGCGCCGCTGCGTGTCATGATTATGCCGCTGTTGCTCATGGGCAACGCCTCCTGCACGGTCTCGCCGGCCTTGTCACGGGCCTTGGCGAGCTCGTTCATGACCTTGATCTCGAAGCTCTCCTGCAGCGTCTGGCCAGGCAGCCTCTCGAGCACACCTGTGGTGTACTCCTCCGTGAGCTTCTCGACGTTCTTCTCCATCCGCCTCATGACCCTGCTTATGTCCCGCTGATCCTTCTCGGCGAGCTCGAGCTCGTCGTAGCTATACGTGAAACCCTTCAGAGTCAGGAAGCCGTTTATGAGGCGGCTGACGCCGTTGAGGAAGTCGTGGCCCATGTCGGTGCCGTAGTCCTTGATGATCCTGTGGAAGATTGTGTCGGGGCGCTCGGCTCCGATGCTGTTCCTGTCGATGACCCCCGTCTTCAGCTCTCCGTTCTGGATCATCACGTAGGCGTCGTAAGGGCACTCCGCCTCCTTGCACTCGGGGCAGTGTACGCAGATGTTGGCTCTGCTGACGAAGCTGAAGTCGGCGGGCAGGAAGAGGCTGAAGACGGTCTTGCCGCTCCACATGGGCGTGGGCTCAAGCACCGTGGGCTTGGGTATGTCCCCCTCGTAGCCTGTGTAGGCTATGAGCTTACCCACCTCGTCCGCCGAGAGCATCATTCCCTCCCGGGTGAGCAGGTACGCTCCGCTGATGTAGTCCTTGCCGGCGCCGATGATGGGGGCGCCGTACCTGGGGCTCAGGATCTGGTCCTGGACCTGCATAAGCATCCTGGCCTCGGTCTGGGCCTCCTTGCTCTGGGGGATGTGGAGGTTCATCTCGTCGCCGTCGAAGTCAGCGTTGTAGGGCGGGCACACCGTGAGGTGCATCCTGAAAGTCTTGTATGGCAGCACCTTGACCCTGTGCGCCATGATGCTCATCCTGTGCAGGCTTGGCTGCCGGTTGAACAGGGCTATGTCCCCGTCCTTCAGGTGCCTCTCGATGATGAAGCCCGGCTCGATGCTCTGGGCTATGAGGGATCTGTCGGTGACGAACTCGAGCCTTATCCGCTTCTGGTCCGGCCTGATGATGTAGAGGGCACCGGGGTGCTTGTAGGGGCCGTTCCTGACGAGCTTCCTCAGCTCCTCCAGGTTCCGCTCGGTCACGACGTCAGGCACGGTGAGCTTGGTGGCGATGTGCGCAGGGACACCTACCTGGTTGATGTCCAGGTTGGGGTCGGGGCTGATGACGGTGCGCGCCGAGTAGTCGACGCGTTTGCCGCTGAGGTTGCCCCTGAACCTGCCCTCTTTGCCCTTCAGGCGCTGCGCGAGGCTCTTTAGGGTCCTGCCGCTGCGGTGGCGAGCCGGCGGGATACCTGATACCTCGTTGTTGAAGTAGGTGGTCACGTGATACTGGAGGAGCTCGGACAGGTCCTCGATGATCAGCGTGGGGGCCCCGGCGTCGATGTTCTCCCGGAGCCTCTGGTTGATCCTGATGATGTCCACGAGCTTGTGGGTGAGGTCATCCTCCGCCCTGATGCCGGACTCGAGGATGATGCTGGGCCGTACGTCCACGGGCGGCACAGGCAGCACCTGCAGCACCATCCACTCCGGCCGTGCGCTGCCGGGCTCGAAGCCCAGCAGCTCCAGATCGTCGTCGGGAACGCGCTCAAACCACTCCCTGATCATGTTGGGTGTGAGCCTGCGAGTGACCTCGTCCTCCATCTCCTCGTCGAATAGCTCCTTCTCCATCTCGATGAACGTTGTAGGCTTGTTGAACTTGACCACGTTCTGGACCATGCCGCAGTAGGGGCACTCCTTGTGCCGCTTGTACTTCTTCGCCTGCTTCATTATCTCGGCGCTGGTCTCGTCGCTGACCTTGCCGAATAACTCGATGTCATGGTTACGCTGCTCCGTGAGCTTCTCCTTGGTCTCGTCGTCCAGCAGTACGCCGCCGCAGCTCCTGCACGTGGCGCTGAGGACGCGGTAAATCTGCTTCGCGAACTCCACGTGGACTACCGGGACAGCCAGCTCGATGTGACCGAAGTGGCCAGGGCAGTTGATGGATATGTTTCCACAGGTGCGGCACCTCTGCCTCGGCTCCAGCGTGCCCAGACGCTGGTCCATGAGGCCGCCGGCGATGGGGGCTCCGTCCTCGTCGTAGGTGTCGCTGGTTCCTATCTCGACGACGCTGAGGCGCCTCGTCTCGTCTGGGCTCAGGAGGCCGAACTTTATGGCGTCGATTACCTTGCTCATCCTAATCCACCTCCTTGGCCAGCTTCAGGGTGGGCGACAGGCACAGGCTCTGCATCTCCTGCAGCAGAAGCTTGAAAGCGTATGAGACGGTGACCGGCTCGATGTCGCCCTTCCCCTCGCATGTCGGGCACACATACTTGCGTTGCCTGATGTCGTAGAAGCCCTGGCGGCCGCACCTCTCGCAGACGTATATCGTGTAGGCGTCCGACTCCTCCAGGAGCCTGTCCTTGAGCAGCATGGCTGCTCCGTGTCCCACGAGGCAGTCTCGCTCCATCTCGCCGAACCTGAGGCCGCCGCCCCTGGCCCTGCCTTCCGTCGGTTGCCGGGTGAGCATCTGGACCTGGCCGCGGGCCCTGGCGTGGATCTTGTCCACCACCATGTGGTGAAGCTTCTGGTAGAAGGCGACTCCTATGAATATCTCTGCCTCGAACATCTTGCCGCTCATGCCGTCGTACATGATCTCTCGGCCGCCGCTCTGGAAGCCCAGCTCAGTAAGTATCTCCTCGAGGCTCTTGGGGTCCTCGTTGGCGAACGGTGTGCCGTCCACGATCTCGCCCCTCAGGGCCGCGGCCTTCCCGGCGATGGCCTCGATGAACTGGCCTACGGTCATGCGGCTGGGGTAGGCGTGGGGGTTCATGACGATGTCCGGTACGACGCCGCTTGTGCTGAATGGCATGTCCTCCTGGGGCACCAGCATGCCGATGACGCCCTTCTGGCCGTGCCTGCTGACGAACTTGTCGCCGAGCTCGGGCACCCTGTTGCTGCGCACCTTGATCTTGACAAGCTGGCTTCCCTCAATGTCCTTGGTGATGAAGACGCTGTCCACGACGCCGACCTCCGTGGGCCTGACGCCGACGGATGTGTCGCGGAGCTGGGGGCCGCGTATCTCGATGCCGCGGTACTCCTCCATGAACCTGGGCGGGCTCGTCTTCCCGATGAGTATGTCACCGCCCTTGACCTCGGCCTCCTCGGCGATGAGCCCATCGCTCTCCAGCTGCCTGTACGCCTCGGCGCCGTGGTAGCCGCGGATGCCGGCCTCGGGGATGGTGAGCCTATCTTTGGCGCCGCCCAGGTACTGCTTGCAATCGGCCTTGTATATCCTGAAGAAGCTGCTGTTGCCGAGGCCGCGCTGGACGGCCGACTTGTTGAATATGATGGCGTCCTCCATGTTGTACCCTATGCTGCTCAGGATGGCGAGGACGAAGTTCTGGCCCGCCGGCCGGTCGTTGTAGTCTATGACCTCCATGGGCTTGGTGGCCACGAGGGGCTTCTGCGGGTAGTGGAGCAGGTGGGCGCGGGTGTCGGTTCTGTCGTTGTAGTTCAACGCGTAGACGCCCGGCGCCTGCTTCGACATGGCCGCCTGGTAGGTGTTACGGGGGCTCTGGTTGTGCTCCGCGTAGGGTATGATGCCTGCACCGACGCCGAGGATGGTGTAAGGGCAGATCTCCACGTGGGTATGTTCCTCCGTGAGAGTCTCCTGGTCAACCGCGATGTAGGCGTTCTCCTCCTCGTCGGCGTCCATGTACTCCAGGATGCCCTCCCTGACGAGGTCGCTCCACGTCCACCTGTCCTGCTTGACGTTGCGGATGTGCCGCTGCTTCAGTATGGGCTTGCCCTCCTCGACCACTATGAGGGGCCTCCTTATCCTGCCCTCGTCGCAGTTGACGTAGATCTCGTTGTAGTCTTGGTAGAGCACGATGTTGGCCTGGCCGCTGATCTCGCCCTTGCGCCGCATCTCCCTGAACGTGTTAACCAGTATCTCCGGCGAGGTGCTGTACCCCAGGAGGTAGCCCTCGACGAATATCTTGGTGCCTTCGTGGCGCAGCTGCTCGTCGGCGTCCTTGGCCCTGACTACGCCCATGAACTCCAGTGTGCGCTTTATCTTATCGGCGTCCGTCCCGATGCTGACGCTGCTCATCAGCGCCAAGTTCTTGACGAGTCCACAGTTGGCGCCCTCCGGGGTCTCGTTGGGGCACAGCCGCCCCCAGTGGGTGCTGTGGAGGTCACGGGCCTCGAAGTTTGGCTGGCTCCGGCTCAACGGCGACTGGAGCCTGCGGAGGTGAGAAAGGGTTGAAAGAGTGTTGGTTCGATCGAGGAGCTGGGTCATGCCGACGCGGCCCCGCCTCCAGTTGCCGGTGGCGAGGGCGTGCTGGATCCTGCTCGTTATTATCCCGGGCCTGACGGCTGCGCTGATGAGCACGCCCTTGCGCCTGGTGCTCATGCGCCTGAACTGGTACCTCATGTCCCTGTAGAGGCTCCAGAACGCCGAGCGGAACAGCTCGGCCAGCAACGGGCCAGCGAGCTTTATCCTCTTGTTCTTGAGGTGGTCCTTGTCGTCCTCCTGGCGTAGGCCGAGCTTGAGCTCGATGATCCTGCTGGCCATCTCGCCCAGGAATATGGCCTTGTCTATTCTGTCCTCGGGCTCGCGGCCTATGTGGGGCAGCAGGTTTCGGTCTAGGATGGTCTCGGCGCGCTTGATCCTGAACTCCCTGACCTGGCCGAAGGCTACGCGGTTTCCGATGTAGAGTACGGCGTCCTCAATGCTCTGGACTGTTGACGCCTCTCTGAAGCTGGCCTCCAGCTCGTTGAGTATATCGGAGTCCAGGCTCACCATCTCGGCCACGTCTCGGTCGGTCTCGACGCCCAGCGCCCTCATGAGAACCACGAGGGGCACCGGCACGGGGACCCCGGGGATGGTCACGACCATCTCGCCCTTGGACTTTAGGCTCATCTCGATGCGGGCCCTGAAGCCTACGGTGGTGCTGAAGACCTTGCCCTTGTAGACGGGCTTGGCGCCCCTGTTGTCGGTCTCCACCAGCACCCTGTTGGGCGCCAGGTCCTCCAGGCTCACGATGACGCGTTCGCTGCCGTTGACTATGAAGTATCCGCCGACCTCCTTGGGGTCCTCGCCGAGCTTGACGAGCTGGTCCTCGGTGTGCCTGCTGAGGAGGCAGAGGTTGCTCTTGACCATGATGGGGAGGTCGCCTATGTTGACGCGCTCGTAGGTCTCGCGGCCCTCGTCGTCCAGCTCGATCTCCAGGTAGAGGGGGGCGCTGTAGGTGAGGTTGCGTATCCTGGCTTCCCGTGGGTAGACCTCGCGGTTGGTTCCGTCCACCTCCACGACCCTGGGCTCGCCTATCTCTATGGCGCCGAAGCGTATGTTGTATGTGTGATTGGGGACCTCGATGCTGATGCCCCCGATCTCGTCTATGATCTGTTGCAGCGTGTTCCTGGAGAAGTCGTTGTAGCTGTCCAGGTGCTGCTTGACGAGGCCCTCCTCCTTGAAGAAGGACTTCATCAAATCCCATAGGTCGTTTTCTGTGAGAAGCATTATATCAACCTGATTTGAGTTTGATTCGTTAAGTGGGCTAGGGTGGGTTCCATAATGTCGGAGGGATCAGATTCCGTCATTAAACGTAATTCACCTATTTAGAAACCTTCCTAACCCTAACGAGGCTATAATAAGGGGCGACTACTTCCTAATAAACGTTACTCGTTTTTATGTTCCCTCTGGCACAGAGGGGCGTTTTTATGCCTTCTTTTCGGTTTGACTGGGATCCATGGCGGCTGGGATATATTGTCGCATAAAATACAAACTTTTATAGGCGATACCCGATATTCGAATTAAGCCTGAGTATCTCCGGAGAGGAAAAATGAGTTGGCGGAAATGATTGAAAAAGTGCTAGAGCGAAGCGTCGGCAAGACCGTGCTGATAAAGGTGAGAGGCGGCAGGACCCTCAGGGGCGTCCTCGAGGGGTTCGACCAGCACGTTAACCTCTACATGAGCGACGCCGAGGAGGTCAGCGATCCGATGAACGTCAAGGAGATAGGGACCATCGTGCTCCGCGGCGACAACGTGATCATGATCAGTCCGCCACCTGAGTAGAGCTGGTAACCTATGCCCACTAAGGGACCCATTCATCACGGTAAACGCATCCATATCCGTTGTAGGCGCTGCGGCAGACGCGCCTATCATATTAGGAACAAGGCGTGCGCCGCATGCGGCTACGGGGCCTCCAGTACGTTTAGGAAGCCGGCGAACAACAGGAAGACTGTGAACCGGAGCAGGCGTATCCACTAGGCAAGTTTTTTAGGCTGTTTATTTGCCCTGTATTCTGCGGGCGGGAGTACCCGAGGCTGGCCAAAGGGGCGAGACTTAAGATCCG
>CAZCKR010000065.1:0-9427 GCA_964499305.1 uncultured Candidatus Bathyarchaeia archaeon
ACCAGCAACATATATCACCCATGGCGCACGCCAATAGAGGAGAGAAGTCATGACCGACGAGACAGTGAAGCTCAGCCACGGCGCCGGAGGAGCCACCGAGGAGACCCTGATACAGACCCTCTTCCTAAAGGTCTTCGAGAGACGGCAGGCCATGGAAGGCATAGCCCTCGACGCCCTCGACGACGGCGCCAGCATCAGGGTCGGCGACACCGAGATAATACTCAGCACAGACGGCCACACCGTGGACCCCCTCTTCTTCCCAGGCGGCGACCTAGGCAGGCTCGCCGTATGCGGCGCCGTCAACGACACCGCAGTCATGGGGGCCCAGCCCGTGGCCGTCCTCGACTCCATCATCGTCGAGGAGGGCTACCCCATGGCGAAGCTCCGCGCAATCGTCGAGTCCATGAACGACGCCGCCAACGAGGCAGGCGTCGCCATAATCGCCGGCGACTTCAAGGTCATGCCTAAGGGCAGCCTCGACGGCATGGTCATAAGCACCACAGGCGTGGGCGTCCTCAACGGCCCCAGAATCCTCGACAGCCAGGCCCGGCCCGGCGACAAGGTCATAGTCACGGGCACCGTCGGCGACCACGGCATCGCCCTCATGTCGAAGCGGGAGGGCCTCGCCTTCCAGACCGAGCTGACCTCAGACGTCGCCCCCATAAACGAGACCACCGCCGCGGCCCTCGGCGCCGGAGACGTCCACTGCATGAAGGACCCCACCAGGGGCGGCCTAGCCATGGCCCTCAACGAAATCGCAGCCAAGTCACGGACAAGCATCTGGCTCGACGCCGACAGGATACCCGTCAAGCCAAGCGTACGCGCGGCCTCGGAGATGCTGGGCCTCGATCCCCTGGAGGTAACCTGCGAGGGGAAAGCCATCATAGTCACAAGCGGCGACACAGCCGAGGCCGTGCTCTCCGCAGTCAAGAAGACCAGATACGGCGCCGACGCCCAGATCATAGGGGAAGTGAGGGAGGAGCGGCCCGGCTCGGTGCTGCTAAGAACCGTCGTCGGAGGCACGCGGGTACTGAGGAAGCCCATCGGGGAGCCCATCCCCAGGGTCTGCTAGTTCCTCCTCCATGTCCTCCAGCTCGCCGAAGAGGTCGTCAACGCTCTCCGTGTCCCCGTTCTCCAGCTTGGTGATCTTCAGCTCCCTGAATATCTGCTTGAGTTGCAGCTTACTCTTGGCCGGGTTGTGGCTGAAACCGAAGTAGTCCCCGAAGTACGGGGTCGTCGTCACGATGTAGCTCCGTTCCTCGGTGCGCTCCCTGTGTATGAGCCCCATGCTCTCCATCATCCGCAGGTGCCCGTAGACGTGGCCTCCCCTGTCCGCGACCACCTGCCTCTGGTCCACGGGCTGGTGGAAAGCCACGTAGCTCAGGGTCTTCAGCGGCCCCACCGTGAGGAGCGGCTTGTTGTTGAACTGCTTCACCATGTCGTCGTACTCCTCGCTCAGCTGCATCGCCGCCCTCCCGTCCACGTGGAGGACCACCTCCAGCGCCCCGCCCCGCGTGCTGTACCTCTCGGAGAGGCTGCCCACGAGCTTCCTGACCACCTTCTCCGACTTGGTGCCCAAGACGGACTTGAGGTCGTCGACGTGGATGGGCCTCCCGGCCGAGTACAGCGCCGCCTCAAGGCTGCATATGCGTCTATCGAACCTCTCCGATGCCTGACTCAAAACGCGTCCTCCGTCACCGTTATGACGACGTCCAGCTCCTCCTCGTCCTGCAGAAGATCGATCATCATCCTCTGGGCGAGGAACAGCAGCATCATGAAGATGCGCACCACCTCAAACCAATCCTGCCCCACCACGAGCCTGGTGAGCCTTATCTCGCCGCCGCGGTCGTACCTCCACCGCAGCTCCTCCATCAGGTCGTCCGCCCTGCTCTCTATCTCGAGGAGGTACTGCTCCGCCTCCAGGAAATCCGGGATGGGGGTGGGCAGCACGGGCAGCTTCGGCTGAAGGCTCCGGGACCTGTCCGTGAGCGCCTTCTCCAGGGCCTCGATGAGGTCGTTCACCGTGGTGGTGGTGTGCTCGAACCTGAACGGCAGCGGCAGCGCGGGCGGCAGGTAGACATCGTCCCTCGCCTCGTCCGGCTGCGGCAGCTCCTCCATAGTGAGGAGCAGCTCCGCCTTCTTCAGGTAGATTAGCACGCTGCTGTGGATGGCCGTGCCGGCGAGCCGGAAGTCGATGCCGGCCTTCTCCATCTCCTCCAGCAGCGAGGTGAGGAGCAGCACGAGGTTCACGTTCCAGGGGGAAACCTTGTCGAGCTTGTTCTCCCTGAACAGCACGTCCCAGGGCTGACGCAGGTAGTATGGCTTCTGCTTGGTCAAGCCGCCACCTTCGCCTCCCTCATGGGCAGAGACAGGACCCTGCTGACGCCGTTCTGGGCGAACACCCCGTAGATCCTGTCCGCGTTGTGGACCATCACGTCCTTGAGGCTGATCATGAGGAACTGGCCGTCCACGGCGTTCTCCTTCAGCACCTCGGCGAGCCTGCTGGTGTTCAGGTCGTCCAGGTGGGCGTCGATCTCGTCGAACAGGTAGAACGGCGCCTTCAGGAACCTCTGTATGGCGAGGAGGTACGCTATGGCGGCGACGCTCCGCTCACCGCCCGACGCCCCGCTGGCCAGCCTCATGGGCTTCCCCGGGAACTGGATGTACAGGTCGACGCCTCCGCTGAACGGGTCCTCCGGCTTCTGGAGCTCCAGCTGCCCGTCGCCGCCGCCGGTGAGCTTGCCGAATATGTCGCTGAAGTTCTCGCATATCTGGTCGTAGGCGTTCATGAAGTGGACCTGCTTCTCCCGATCTATCTCCTCGATGAACTCGAGGATGCTCTTCTTCTCCTCCTCCATGCCGTTGATCCTGGTGCTCCTCTGCTTGTACTCCCGCATGGTTATGCCGTAGTGCTCGACGGCAAGCTGGTTTATGGCGCCGAGGCTCCTCTTCTCGTTCCTTATCTGGCCCAGCCGCCGCTCCACCTGCTCGACCCCCAGCTCGTCCGTCTCTATCCTGTCGCTGAAGCCCAGGCGCGCCAGCTCGTCGAGCCTCTGCTCCGCCTGGAGCTTCACCCTCTCCGTGTCCAGCGTGAGGCCGCCGACACGTCTCTCCGTCTCCGCCCTGCGCCTGTCCAGGCTCTCGATCCTGTTACTGATCTGCCTCAGCGTCCTCTGGTGCAGCTCGTACACCTTGCTGGTGGCCTCCACCTCGGAGGTGACCTCCCTGAGCACCTTGTCAACCTCCATGAGATCCTTCTCCACCTCGGCGAGCTGGCCCTCGATCTCCTTCGCCTCGGAGCCCAGCGAGGCTATCTCTTCCCTGGCCCGCAGGATGTCCTGCTCGGCCTCCGTGATCTTGAGGCTCAGTATCCTGTCCACGAAGCCCGACTGGATGGTCCTGTCGTTCTCCATGTCGGCGATCCGCCTCTCCAGCAGCCCCAACTCATGGTTAAGCGTGTTCCTGTCCAGCTCCAGGCTGGCGACGTCGCTGAGCTTCACCTCCCGGAGCTCTGCGATGCGCGTCTTCGTCTCCTCTATCTGCTCCAGGGTCCTTGCCTTCCTCTCCTCGAGGACGGCCTTGAGCCTGAGCTCGTTCCCCGTCTCCTCCTTGGCCTTCTCGACGTTCTCCTCAAGCATCTTCATGCTGTAGTCCAGGCGGTCGATGCTCTCCCGGGTCGCCTTCATGTCGTCGTCGATGCGTTTGACCCGCACCTGGCTGTCCTCCATGTACTGGGTGAACTTGCGGAGATCGAAGCCCGACGACTTGAGCTCCTTCATCCTGCTTCTTAGCCTGCCCCTGAGGTCCCTGATGGTCGTCGACAGGCTGCTGATGGACTCGTCAGTCGGTATGAGCTTGCTCCAGTCAGGCGGCCTCCTGTAGTAGCCGCCCTTGATGCCGCCATAGGCGTCGAAGACGTCCCCGCTCTTGGTGACTGCCCTGTACCCCTCCGCCGCCACCTTCTCCGCGGCGTCGGCGTCCTCCACGACGTAGGTGTCCCCCCAGACCATGTAGACGGCTGGGGCGTAGACGTCGTCGTACCTGATGAGCTCGGGGACGGCCCCCACGACGCCCTTATATTTAAGCTTGGGCAGCTCCTCCGGCGGCCTCAGCCTGTCCAGCGGGATGAAGTACGTCATCCCCAGCTTGGTCTTCTTGAGGCGCTCCACGTTCTCCTTGGCCACCCCCACGTCGTCGACCACCACGGCGTTTATCCAGCCGCCGGCCGCGCTCCTCACGGCCCTCTGGATGGGCAGATCTATCTTCAGCAGGCTCCTGAAGGGGCCGTGGTAGCCGTCTATGGCCCCCGCCTCCCCTATCTCAACTATCCTCTCGAGGGCCTTCTCCTCGGTGACCACGTGCCGCCACAGGTCCTTCTTCGCCGAGAACTCCGTGATGGTGGTCTCGGCGTCCTTCGCCAGCTTGTTGGCGCCCTCGATGGTGCTCCTGATGCTGCGCTGGTGCTTGACCTGCTCCTCGACGGTCTTTATCATGTCCTCTAGCTTCTTGGCCTCCTCGTCCTTGAGGCTCTCGTACTCCTTCAGCTTGTCCTCCAGGGACTGCCTGCGCTCCAGGAAGCTCTGCCTGCGCTCCTCGAGGCCAGCGATCCTCTCCTCCATGCCCTCGGCCGCGATGGCGTGCCTGTTAATGTCGGTCTCGATGCCTGTGAGGCTCTCCTGCATGGGCATCAGGGACTCGGTGAACTCCTCCAGTGCCCTCTGGTTCTGCTCCGCCGTCTCCCTATCCGAGAAGATCCTCAAATTGATCTCGCCCAGCTCGGTCCGTCTCCCGTCGAGCTCCTCCCTCAGATCGTCCTCCACCTCGCCCAGCTCCTGTAGCTGGGTGTTCCGGCCCGAGATCTCCATCCGCGAGCCCTCGATCTCGCTCTCCTTCTCCAGAATACCCGTCTGCAGGGTGACCTTCCTCTGCCCTATCTCCCTGAGCCTGCCGTTGAGGCTCTCCTTCAACGTGTTCTTCCCCACGAGCTCGGACCTGAGCATGGGGAGCCTGGTGTTGCCCCGCTCCGCCGCCTCCTTGTTGAACTCGTCGAGCCTCTGCTGGGCCTCGGCTCGCTCCTCGACGAACCTCTCCCTCTCCGCCTCCAGGCCCTTGATCTCTTCCTGCCTCTCGCCTATCTGACCTTGGATCTCGTCCAGCTTCGCCTCCAGGCCGTCGAGCTGGCCGCTGAGCCTGTAGGCGTTTAGCCTCCTCTCCTCCTTGTCCAGGAGGTTATACGTGATGGCGTTGTTCCTCTGCTTCTCCAGCTCGTTGACCTGCTTCTTGATCTCCTCGATCCTCGCGGAGGCTACCTCGATCTTCCTCTCCGCCTCCGTGAGCCTCACCCTGGCGGCGGCCTTCTTCTCGTCGTACTCCGTGATGCCCACGAGATCCTCCAAGGCGTTCATGCGCTCCTGGGGCGTGAGGTCGCTGAGCCGCGTGGCCGTTCCCTGGAGAACGATGTTGTAGCCGCCCGGCGTTATCCCAGCCATCTCTATGAGGTCCACGACCTTACGGCGGCTGGTGCGTTTACCGTTGAGGTAGTACTCGCTCTTGCCGTCCCTGTCCATCTTTCGGCCTATGCTCACGGTGGACCTGTCGACGGGGAGGCCTCTGTCGGTGTTGTCGAAGTAGAGGCTTATCTGTGAGACCTGTGCTCGGCCTACGTGGTCCTCCCCGGCGCCGTCGTAGATGAGCCCACCCAGGTCGGGGGCCCTCATCCTCTTGGAGCCCAGCTCACCGAGGACGAACTGGACGGCGTCGAGTATGTTGCTCTTACCGCTGCCGTTGGGCCCGGTTATAATGTTGAACCCTGGCTGGAAGTTGAGCCTGATGGGTTCTCCTCCGAAGGACTTGAAGTTCTTGATGACCACCCTGCTGATATGTACCACTCAACTTCACACTCCCTGCTGCGCGTCCTCCCCCATGCTTTCTATAGTTAAATCTAGATGGTAACCGCTACTGGTTTACCATGGATGTGTTAACAATTCAAGACTGATGTTCGACGGAGCCGCTCTAAACCGTGTATTACTACGTATTATGGAGGGATTATGGGCCACCGCTGATCAGTCCCGAGTTGCTCTCACTACGTGAGAATAATACAAGCAGAACGAGTTTTTTAAGTCTTCCCCACCACCGTACAAAGCAAAAAACACGGCGACGGCCGCCGATAATTGAAACAAACAAGAAATACCCCTATTTCCCGAACCGGCGGTGACGAAGCTGATAGCTCCTGATGGCCCTCATCAGATCGATCTTGCGAAACGCCGGCCAGTAGACGTCCAATATGAAGAGCTCGCTGTACGCCCCCTGCCAGACGAGGAAGTTGCTGAGCCTAGACTCGCCCGACGTCCTGATTATGAGATCCGGGTCAGGCTGAGGAAGATGCGCGGTGTAAAGGTTCGCCTCTATGACCTCCTCGTCGATCATCTCCGGCTGCATCTCGCCGCTCTTGACCATGGACGCGATCTTCCTCAACGCGTCGACTATCTCGGCTCTCCCGCCGTAAGCTATGGCGATGTTGAGGTAGTGCCGGTCATAGTCCTTCGTGGCCTCCTCCACCTCGTTGATGAGCTCCTGGAGGCGCTGCGGCAGCGTGTTGATCCTCCCGATGGCTCTCACCTTGACGCGGTTGTCGTGTATCCGGCCGGACTTCATGACTTTCTCTAGGGTACTCTCGAAGAGCTTCATCAACTCCTGGACCTCCTTCTCCTCTCGGTTGAAGTTCTCGGTGGAGAACGAGTACAGGGTCACCGTCCCGATACCCAACTCCAGGCACCAGTCGAGGAACTCCTCCACCTTGTCGGCTCCCTCCCAGTGTCCCTCCCACGGGATCATGTTCTGGCTCCGGGCCCACCGGCGGTTCCCGTCCATGATGACGCCTACGTGGTTGGGCTTTTCCATCGAGTCTATCTGGTTCTTAAGCCATCTCTCGTAGACGCCGTAGACGCCGATGACTGAGAGGATCTCGTATAGCATCTTTCCTGCCTTAGTCCACGGCTGTGTAAATAAATGGTTCGTGTTCAGGTATCGCCGCGGGGAGGTCTGGTGAACGCCTCCCTGCCGAACCTCCTGTATATCAGGATCACGGCTATTATGGTCGTGGCCACGCCTGCCACCGTGTAGAATATGAGGGGCGAGAACAGGGTGACCGTTATCTCCGGGTTCATAAGGACCTCGGCCGACTCCAGCACTACAAGCCGCATCCAGAACAGGAATATGAGGCCGACCACGTTCTCCCACATGGTTATGATCTTCCTCTCCAGTATGTAGTCGGACGCCGCGTCTCCTATGATGACCACCCCGATCCCCAGGGCTATCAGGTCCGTGCCTCTGATGAAGAAGGCCGCGGCTAGGTCCGGCATGTGGGCGGCCCAGAAGGAGAGATCCCAGAGGGGCTGCGCGGGGCTTGGCAGGAACTTCCATGCGTAGTCTATGCCCTGGTACGAGCCTAGGACTCCGAGTATCGCCCCGAGCCCCTTGGAGAGCAGCGTCATCCATCTCTCCACGGGGGGCAGCCTCGGCCTCATGGCGGCGATCCTCTCGTCGAGCCCGAAGCCCTTCAGGAAGAGGACGATGCCGAGGACGAAGGCTACCATCATGCCGGCGTTCTCCACCTGGTTGCTGGCAATGAGGAACCCGAACAGGACCAGCAGCACCCCGGGGACACCCAGGCTCACCCTGCTGTAGTAGGGGTCCTCGAACAGCATCCTCAGGTACCTGAATATGACCGCCCACGTCTCCTCTATCCGCTCGCTGTGCTTCACAACGACGTGGTGGATGCTCGTGATGGGTATCCTGCTCTGGATTATGGGCACCAGCTCCTCGTCGGCGAAGCCGTCCGTCACCAGTATGACGCCCGTCGCGTCGAAGGCCTCCAGGACCTGGTTGAGCTCCTTCACCATCTTGCGGTCCGCCTCCACGCCCCCGAGGCTCGAGCCGCCTATCGTCGAGACCATGAAGCTCTCCTCGGGGTACTGCTTCACCAACGTGTCGTATAGCTTTACGGCGCCGAACATGGCGTTGGCGTCCGCCTCCTCGGGGTCCGCTATGGCCAGCGCCATCGCGGAGTTGAGGGTCTCGTCCCGCCCAACGATGGGGGTGGCTACGCCTCCCTTAGTGCCGATGTCGTCGTCCCCATCTATGCAGACGATGAGGGTGCGCTCGGTGGACGCCAAACTCGTTCAGCATGAAATGGGTTGTCGAGGATAAATATTTAGGGGTTTCACATGGGCGGAATAAAAAGTGGGGTGTGTGCCGCTAGATCTCTAGATCCAGCGCCTCCTTCAGCCCCTTGTACCTGTTCCTTATGGTGACCTCAGTCACCCCGGCTGCGTCGGCTATCCTCTTCTGTGTCCGCTTCTCGTCACACATGACGCACGCTATGTAGAGGGCCGCGGCCGCTAGGCCCATGGGGTCCTTCCCCGCGGTTGTCTTGAGCTTGGTGGCCCTGCGCAGGAGGTCCACGGCCGTCTGCTGGGTCTTCTCCCCGACCCCTACCTTTGCGGCGATCTTGGGGACCCTGAGCTGGGCCTCGGGCTTGGGCATCTGTATGTTAAGCTCTCTGAGCATGAGCCTGTAGCACCTGGCTATGTCCTTCTTGTCTATGGGGCTCTGGTCCGATATCTCTCTGAGGGTGCGCGGCGTCTGGGTCATCCTGCACGCCGCGTAGAGGCTGGCGGCCGTTATGGCGCTTATGCTTCTGCCTCGTACGAGGCCCCTGTCCAGGGCCTTGCGGTAGATGACGGCGGACTTCTCCTTGATGCTGGGGGGTATGTGGAGCTTGTCGCTGAGCCTGTCCAGCTCGGCCATGGCCTGGGCGAGGTTCCTGTCCACGCTGCTGTGGACGCGGCTCCTTATCTGCCACTTCCTGAGCCTGAGCATCTGGAGCTTGGTGTCCATGGGTAACTTTCTGCCGAAGGCGTCTCTTCCGACTCTGCCTATCATGGTGGTGAGTCCCTTGTCGTGGACGGCGAAGCTGAGGGGGACGCCGACCCTGCTCCTGCTGTTTTTCTCGGTGGGGGTGAAGGCTCTCCACTCGGGGCCCTCGTTCACCATGCTGTCCTTCATGACGAGGCCGCAGTCTCCGCAGATCAATTCCCCGGAGTCGGGGTCGTGGACTATGTTTGTGCTTCCGCACTCGGGGCAGACATCCTCGTTGTTGAGCATGTTACCTTTCTTTCCCATATCTCACACTCGTTGGGGTTTTCCCTTCCCAGAATCCTCTTCTCGGGGGAGATTCAGAAAACTGTTCACTCGGGCTAATGCAACGCGGATTGAAAGAGTATTTAAGCTTTTCGGTTTCACGGTTTCTTGTGAAAGTTATACCTTTTTTATTATGGCGGCGGGCGTGGTTTTCTCGTTGGTAGGGTTTATATCTTGTTTGTCTGGTATCTGTTGTTGCTAGCCCGGTCGTCTAGCGGTCAAGGAT
>CAZCKR010000066.1:0-9289 GCA_964499305.1 uncultured Candidatus Bathyarchaeia archaeon
TGGTCGGCATCACCAGCGTCATAGACCCGGGGAACACCGAGGACGAGATGGTGGCCTACCAGCTCCTCAGGGAGACGGGGGAGCTAACCGTACGGACCAACATGATGCTCCGCGGCGTCCAGCAGGGAGACACCATCGACGACAGCGTGCGGCGTGTCGAGGGCTTCCCCATGATCACGGGGATGGGCGACGACCTACTCAGGTTCCAGGGGCTGAAGCTGTTCATCGACGGCGGCATAGGCGGGAGGACCGCGCTGCTCAGGGAGCATTACGAGGGCGACCCCGACGACTACGGGCTTCTGACTCTCCCCGTGGAGCATCTCCAGATGCTGGTGGACGCCGCCAACAGGCGAGGCATGCTCACAGGCATACACTGCGCCGGGGGCAAGGCCATGGACATAGTGCTCAACGCGTACAAGAAGACCGACGAGGTCAAGCCCATCAAGGGCCGCCGGTTCTACCTCATCCACGCCTACCAGCCCACCGACGAAAACTTCGAGACCTGCCGCATGCTCGGCATCCAAGTGGCGAGCCAGCCCAGCTTCCTCTACTACCTGGGAGACAGCTACCACGAGAACGTCGGCGACGCGCGCAGCAAGTGGCTCAAGCCCCACAGGGCGTGGATAGACCACGGCATATTGGTGGCCGCCGGCACCGACAGCCCTGTGACACCTTACATGCCGTTCCCGAGCCTCTGGGCAAGCATCGCGAGGAGCACCGAGGTGAAGGGCACACAGATGGGCACCGGGCAGCGCGTCACCCGCGAGGAAGCCATACGGATGTACACAATAAAAGGCGCCTACCTCACCTTCGAGGAGGACACAAAGGGAAGCCTCGAGCCGGGGAAGCACGCCGACATGGTCATCCTGGACAGGGACATTACGACGTGCCCCGTGGACGACATCCGGGACACCAAGGTGCTGCGCACGTTCCTGGGCGGGAAGACCGTCTACAAAGCCTGACCCTATTTTTTAGGATATTCCCTGCTACCTGTGGTCGTGGGGGCTGTCATGGGTCTTGATGGGATAGATCTTGAGCCAGCCGTCCACGACGCCGTAGCCGCGCAGGCCGTCGTACTCTATCTCGTTGCCCTCCAGGATCTCCAGCGCCTTGTCTTCGAGGCCGTGGGGCACGTAGACGAACAGCTTCTTGTACTTGCGGCCCACGCTGGCGCTGAGGAACCGCCAGAGCCTGGCTCGGGTCTCGTTGACGTCCTCGGCGCGCTCCACCATGCCCAGCTCTTGGACGCCGCCGTCGCAGTTGAGTATGACGACGCTGGGGTAGATCACCTCGTCCCATGGGCTCAGCAACCCGAACCTGTTCTCCTCGTCGTTGATTATGGTCTTGTAGCAGCTGGGCCAGCTGGTCTCAGGTTGGTCCACGAAGGGGAACCGGGTCGCCGCGATGATCCTTGTGATCCTGTGCCTCTGGACTTCCAGGTCCACCATTTTAGCTAAGTCCTATCTCGTCTGCGACGCTCTGCATGGCCTTGACGGCTATCTGGGCGAACTCGTTGAAGGGTAAGTCTGTCTCCTCGCACCTCATGATGTTCTCGCGGCTCACCTGTCGGGCGAAGGATTTGTCCTTCATCCTGCCCCTGATGCTCTTGGGCTTCATGCCCTCCAGCTTGGTGGGCCGCACCAGCGCGTTTGCCACTATCATCCCCGACATGGCGTCGGCGGCTAGGAGCGAGATGTCGAACTTCGTCTCAGGTTCATGCCCTGTCAGTGGGTTGTGGCGCCTGACGGCGTTCACGGCGTCCTCGGGCAGGAGGTCCTGTACCATGTCGGCTGATATGGCGCCGTGCTTGCTGAAGTCGTCGCCGAAGGTCTCGTAGTCTACGTCGTGGAGTATGCCCACCGCCTCCCAGAGGTCCGGGTCCTCCCCGAACCGCTCAGCCATGCCCCTCATGATGGCGCCCACCGCTATCATGTGGTTCACGAGGTTCCTGTTCTTCACGTTCTGCTTGACGAGGTCGATGCACTCTTCCCGGGTGATCATGGCTATAGGAGCGATGCGGCGTTGTTTAAGCGTTAGGTTGATATGGGATCGGGTTGGCTATGGTAGTCATTCGGTGAATCATTTGGACGATCCGCGGGTAGACAGTCAGACGAGGCTTCTCAGCTACAGCCTCATAGTGATGACGCTGACCCACACCATGACCCACAGCTTCCAGAACATCCACACGGCCCTCTTCCCGGTGCTGCGGGAGGAGTTCATGCTCACCAACCAGCAGATAGGCATCATAGCGTCGATACCCAACCTCTGCCAAGCGCTCCTCACCATACCCGCGGGGCTGCTCAGCGACAGGGTCGGCAGCAGGAAGATGCTCCTCCTAGCCATGGGCGTGGCCTGCGTCGGCGCCTTGACCGCGAGCGCCACCAACAGCCCGACGATGCTCATAGTCGCCGTGAGCCTCCTCTACATAAACACCACCGTCTACCACCCCGCGGGCTACAGCTTCGTCTCCCGGAGCTTCAAGCCCAGGGACAGGAGCAAGGCCCTCGGTATACAGGGGGCCGGCGGCACCCTCGGGATGTCCATGGGCCCCATAAGCCTCGCCGTGCTCATCTACCTGGGGTTCCAGTGGAGGCAGGTCTACCTTTTCTGGTTTTTCCCCCTGCTCCTGGGCATCGCCATGATACTGAGGATAAGAGAGGAGCCGACAGAGGACGTGGTGCTCAGCGACGTCGAGAAGACGGAGCAGGAGCCGGCCAGCAGCCTGCTCACGGCGAGCCTCGTTTTCTTCATGGTGTTCAGCGGCGTAAGGATGATAGCGTCCGGCATGACCAACAGCTTCCTCAACGTGTACCTCGTTGAGACACAGGGCTGGGAGTTCGAGTACGCGAGCCTGATACTCGGTGGCAGCTACATCATGGGGATAGTCGCGGCACCGATAGGCGGGTTCCTCGCCGCAAGGTACGGCGACAAGAGGTGGACCATGGCCGTGCTGGCTGTGAGCTACGCGTGCTACATACTCGCCTTCCTCGTGGGAGGCGTCCTGCCCTTCACCCTCCTGTACCTGGGCCACGGGTTCTTCAACTTCCTCGGCATGGCGTCCAACAGCAGCATCATGGCGAAGCTCTCGCCGGGGAGGCAGAGGGGCCTCGGGTTCGCGCTGTACTTCCTGCCCGGCAGCGTCATGGGCGCAGTAGCGCCGATGATGGCGGCGTTCATCGCGGACAGCTTTGGGATGTACACCATATTCATGGCAAGCTTCGCCGCCTACTTGGCCGCTGTACTGGTGCTGATATTCGGCGTAAAAGTCGATTAGCCGCCAGACCCAGTCTACGGCGGTTGGTGATATTGGCCCGAAAAACGGTCTACACTAGGTAGGGCCAGACTAGGTACGCCATGAGTATTGTGAGCAGAGCGCCGGTTATGTCCAGCAGGACGCCCGCCTTGATCATCTCAGGCATGGACACCTTCCCCGTGCTGTAGGCTATGGCGTTGGGCGGCGTCCCCACCGGGAGCATGAAGTCCAGGCTGGTGCTGATGCCGACGGCGACGGCGAGGATGACGGGGCTGAACCCGGTCTTCTGGCCGAGGCCTATGGCTATGGGGAGGAAGATGCCTGCGCTGGCGGTGTTGCTCGCCACGATGCTGATGCCCAGACCCGCGACGGTCACCAGCGCTATGGTGACGAGGGGGGAGCCGCCGCCGGTGAAGCTGAGCAGCGCATTGCTTATGACGTTCACGAGGCCCGAGACACTCAGGGCGTTGCCAAGGCTGAGGCCCCCGCCGATGAGCAGCAGTGTGTCCCACTTCCCTTGCTTAATATCCTGCTCGTCCAGGAGGTCAAGGAAGAAGAGGAGCACAGTCACCAGCGCCGCCACTACGGCTGAGCTGTATCCGTGGCCCCTCCAGCCTATGAGGTTGGCTATGGGCTCCGGGAGGACCCCGGTGAGCCACGCGAGGACGGCGAACCCGAACACGTAGAGGGTGAGCCTCTGCCTCCGGGTGAGCTCGGTGCTCGTCCTCTCCAGGGGAGGTATGTTCTCGACGTCTGTGGGGAAGATGGCGAAGAGCACCACCCAGATGACTAGTATCTGTATGACGGCTATGGGGAACCCGTAGAACATCCAGCCGAGGAAGCTTATCTCGTAGCCCACGAGCTCCTTGAGGCTGGCCGCCGCCATGGCGCAGGTGGTGGTGCCCACTAGGGTGCTGAGGCCCCCCGCCGTGGACGAGTACGCGATGCCGAGGATCATTATCTTGCTGAAGTTGCCTTTTATGTCCTTCACGCGCTCGGTGATGTTCAGCGCCATGGTGATGAGGAGAGCCGTGGCCGCGGTGTTGCTTATCCACATGCTCAGGAACCCGGCGGTGACCATGACGGCGAGCACCACGGTCCGGGCCCCCGCCTTTACCCTGGAGACGATGAGGTACGCGAAATACTCGTCGAGGTCGCACTTCTCAACTGCCACCGCCAGCATGAAGCCGCCGAGCAGCAGCATGACCACGGTGTCGAAAAAAGGCGCCAAGGCTGCCCCGAAGCCCTGCACCCCGAGGAACGCCTGGAGAAGCGGAATCAGTAAGCTGGTGGCCGCCAGCGGCACGGCCTCCGTTGTCCAGAGTCCAGACGCGACGATAAGCAACACGAGGGCGGAGCGCTGGCTCTCCGTGAGGGTCTCCGCCGTGGCGGTGTACGCCCCCGCGCTGAGCACTATCACGGCGGCGAGGACGACTACTCGTTTCCTGTTCACGCGCGGTCACTCTAGAGCTGCTTGAAGGAAATTATGTCCAGGTTCTCCTCAGACGCGAGCTGGTCGATGAGGTTCTTCATCTCGAAGATGTTCTCCAACTCCACGGTGCCGTAGAGCACCGCCAGGCTCGGGTAGTTCTTCTCGGAGGCCACCAGGAACGGAGGCACCGCTATTGTGCTGGTGAAGTCGGCCAAGAACCTCTGCCGTTTGAGCTTGTCGGCGAACTTACGGAGCACGTCGTTTTCTATGATGTCGCCGCGGACGATCATCTCTATGGTCACGAGCTTGCTCATCTTGTCCCGCCTTCTGAAATCCGTGAAAGTAAACGAGGCTAAGTTAAAAAGGTATTCAAACCGCCTCGGGGCAAACGTTTTAATCGAGTCGGTCGGGAGCCATACCTGTGAACAGTTTTTGAAGCCCGTTAAGCTGCCGTGGATGACCGACTCCGAGACGGCGCGCCTGGTCGACGAACAGATGCTCTGCAGGATAGCGTTCAGGGGAGACGACTACCCGTACCTTGCGCCCTTCAGGTACGTGGTCATGGACGACACCCTGTACTTCCACTTCACCGACTACGGGAAGAAGATGAGGCTCCTGGATACGGACAGCAGGGCGTGCGTGCAGATAGAGAGCTATAAGCCTGACCTGTCAGAGTACAGCTTCGTGTCGTACAGGGGGCGGCTCGAACGGGTCACGGACGCGGAGGAGCGGGAGAAGGCGATAAGGCATTTCGCGGAGACGGGGAAGAAGAGGCTGTCCACCAGGTTCCTCGCGGCCCACGGCATAGAGCCGGGTGACGGCTGGCGAGAGTTCTCGCCTGACAAGGAGTTTGTCATCGTCAAGCTGGTGGACGTAGTCGAGAGGGTTGGCCTCAAGAACCCATAGAAACGGTCAGGCTATTCCCGAGGGTGGTAAGATGGTTTATTGTTCCCGGTGGTACAGTATCTTGCCGTTGACTAGGGTCATGATGCAATGGGCTTCCCTTATCTCCTCCCCGGGGATCTCTGTGAGGTCCCTGTCGAAGACGGCTACGTCGGCCAGCTTCCCCGGCTCCACGCTGCCCACGTAATCCTCGTGGAACCCTGCGTACGCCGAGTTCAGCGTGTAGCACTTGACAGCCTCGACGAGGGTTATCCGGTTCTCCCTTATGGGGTGGTTGACGGCGCTCCATATCCCGTAAATCGGGTTGAAGGGCATCCCGTCGCTGCCGAAGGCAACCGTGATGCCCTCATCCAGGAGCGTCCTGTAGGGGTTGCTCGCCCTGTCCCGTCTCTCTCCGAGGCGCTGCCTGTACATGCTTCCGGGGCCGCTCCACTCGCCGATGAAGTTGGGCTGCATCGCCGGCACTATGCCAAGGTCTCTGATGCGCTCTATCTGCTGGCTGCTCAGTATCTCGCAGTGCTCTATCCTGTGCCTGTGGTTCTTACGGGGCTCCCGCCTGAGGGTATCCTGGATGCTGTCGATGACGTGCTCTATGGCCAGGTCGCCGATGGCGTGGGTGGCCACCTGGAACCCGTGGCTGTGTGCCTCACTCATCTTCTCGGTGATGACGGCGGGGTCCTCCAGCAGGAGCCCGGAGGTCGATGGGTCGTCCTCGTATGGCTCAAACAGGGCGGCCGTGTGTGCGCCCAGGCTCCCGTCTATGAGGAGCTTGACTGGGCCGATGCGTAGAATCTGGTCTCCAAACCCGGTCCTGATGCCCAGGCGCATGGCGGCCTCCGGGGTCTCCCTCCTGGGCATGATGTTTGCCCTTACCTTGAGGTTGCCGTTGTCGTGGGCCCGCTGGTATGCGGTGACTTCCTTGGGGCCGACGCCGGCGTCGTGAACGCCTGTGCAGCCGAGGCTGAGGGCGCGATCACTGGCCACCCGCAGTCCCTCCACCATGGTCTCGGTGCTGGTGGGGGGTATTACCCTCCAGACCAGGTCCCTGCAGTCCCTGAGGACGCCGGTGGGCCTCCTGTCCTCGTCCCTGTCGACGGTGCCTCCGTCGGGGTCCGGCGTCCCGGCGTCTATGCCTGCAGCATCCAAGGCCTTACTGTTTACGCTGACCAGGTGGCCGCAGATCCTGACCATGGCCACCGGGTTGTTCGGCGCGACCGGGTCGATATCTTCCCTGGTGATGGACCTGTTCTCGGGCCACTTTGCCTCGTCGTAGCCGCGGCCTATGATCCACTCCCCGGGCTTTGTCTCCGAGGCGCGACTCCTTATGAGCTCCAAGGCGTCCTTCATGGTGTCTGTGTACCTGAGGGGCACCGTTGTGAGCATGCTGACTCCCATGCCGAGGAAGTGGCAGTGGCTGTCGATGAGGCCCGGGAGGACCGTCATCCCGGTGACGTCGTAGACCTCGGAGCCTGGGGGTATTTCAGTCTCTCCTCTCTTCCCGGTGGCGACGATGTACTCGTCCCGTAAAACAACTACAGAGTCTTTGACTGGCTCTGCACCCGTACCGTCTATGAGGGTGCCCCCCACCAGTACCCGCGGGCATGAAACTAGTGACATTTTGATAGAGCATTTCAATGAGGGTACGCATATAAATCTTTACTTTTTCCGCATGCCTGTTACGATGAACACAGGGAAAGATGATTCAGAGACGAGAAAAACGGAATTGATCCAACGGGTACCGCAGTATAAAGCCCCGTCTGTGAGGAACCCATCTTTTTTAGTCAGGTCCGGTGCGTTATCCGCAGAGGCGCCTCATCAGTATAGCTTATTTACTGGGTGTCGATATCTGTGGGTGGGCTCGTAGTCTAGTCAGGATATGATTCTGGCCTGCGAAGCCGGAGGTCGTGGGTTCAAATCCCACCGAGCCCGCTTTATATAGCTAGTTTGTAGCCTTTATTTTGTCCATTTCTTCTCGAACCCTGAATATCTCCTCAGCGGCCAGCCTCGCGGCGACGGCGCACACCCCCGGACACCTGTCAAGGCCTCCGTTCCTGTACCACCACTCAGCGTCTTCTTCCTTGAAGAAATCGATCTTCCTTCCGAAGAGCTGTTCCTGTATCTCGAAGCCTTTCACTGTCCCGTATTTCTCCTTGAACCTGTCAAAGACGTTGGAGGCTGCCCTCATCGTATCCACGTATCCTTCGAAGTCGCCGAGGCTTTCGGTTCCTTTCTCTAGCCCGATAGCCATGAGAGCCCCTATCAAGGCGCCGCATGTCTCCCCTTTTCTGGCGACGCCGGCGGACAGGGCTGTGCTGGACTTGAATGCAGCCGTGAACGCTCTTTGGTCGTCCGTCATGTTCAGGTGCGTCTGGAGGGCGTGGAGGACGCATCTGGCGCATCCCTCGTAGGCCCTGTTGTTATCATAGGCTGCCTTGGCTACGCGGTCAAGTGTCTTCGCCTTCGACCCTGCTTTCTCTGAGCGGGTGTCGTAATTGGCGGTTTCTTCAGGGTAATAATTTTTCGGCATACCGATCTCCTTGCAGATACTTTGTAAGGTATGCATTAAAATCTCTTCGATGTGTAATTACCTACCATCTCGATGGTCGCCTTGTCATTTCCTGAAGAGGGTTGTTTTATCTCATCGAAACGAACGTCATATGCATAGTACGAATCTCTGAGGGATAGTATGGTGAAACAAAATCTCTGTGTCTGGTATAACGATTCTTCTGGTGTGAAGAGGGCTTATGATCTAGGCTTGATTGACAGGAAGTGGGTGGAATCATACTGCTGGAACGGTGGAAGAGGCTGTGTGAGAAAGAAGAGGTTCGAAGAAGAAGGCTATGTATCCCCGGACTACGTTTTACCCAACGGATCAGAGAGCCAGCCCGTCAAGGAGTACATGAAAAGCAAGAAAAGATTATGACCCATAGCCCCGCGTCACCTTTTTTTAAAAGGGTGGTTAGGCTATAGGTATCGTTGATAGATATGAGTATGAAGGAACTAGCTGAACAGATAGAGTCCCAGCTACGAGTCGCCACGACGCCCATCGCCGTTAAACTCCTGGAGACAGAGGACGAGATACCCGAAGACGCCGTGAGGCCCCGGAGAGACCTTGGACACAGTCTCTCGACATGTCAAGCCTTCTCGTACAGTAGGCGCCGCGGCTTGACGGTAGCCCAGCTCAAGGAGGACATGTGGTGCCCTGAGCCTGTCATAGGGTATGGGTTGGAGGAGGCTCCCCGGTATTTCTTGGAGGGAAACAACAGGTACCCGTCAGACGTCGTGGACATTGAAGCAGGTAAAGCGTGGGCAAGCAAAGAGTTCCCCAGGCTCCCCACCGGGAAGTATGTCGGGGTAGTCTCCGCGCCTCTCATCGGCGCCACGTTCGATCCCGATGTTATACTTGTTTACTGTAACCCGGCCCAGATGACGCTGATGCTTCTCGCATGGGCGTACAGAACCGGGTTGGACATGGAGACCAAGCTAGGCGGACACTCCGCGTGTGTCTACAGCGTGGTGTTCCCGATGCAGAAGGACGAGTGCTGCGTCAGCACTCCGTGTGGCGGCGACAGGTGGCGTGCCATGGCTGGCGACGACGAGATGATATTCAGCATCCCTGCGGGTGAAGTTGGGCGTATGCTTGAGGGGCTCAGGTACATGGAGGAGACGGGGCGTAAGATGCCTTTCGGGTTGAGCATGCA
>CAZCKR010000067.1:0-1083 GCA_964499305.1 uncultured Candidatus Bathyarchaeia archaeon
ACGTTCTGCCAGCTGTGCCCCGGTGCGCCCACGATGGTGTAGGCGGTCCTGAACTGGACCGTCGGCATGTTCCAAGCCACGTCGGCCACGTCGCTGCTTCCGCCGCCCTTGGTGCCCTCGCCTACGGGGTCGTAGATGCGTGTGTTCAGGTTCACGTCCATGAGGTCCATGGCGTCGGGGAGGTGGCTCTTCATGAGCCCTATCTTCTTCTTCTCCGGGGGGATGCTCGTGGCGAGCTCCGCCGCGAACGCCTCCTCTTCCTCCGTGTAGGTGGGGGCGCCGACGAGCCTCATGTTGGCGACGGCCGTCTCCGCGAGGACCCTGTTCTCCATGCCGTTGTGGACGCCGCTGAGGAAGGATACCTTGTGGGTGGTGCCCACCATCTTGTCGGCGCCGTCGGCGATGTCGAGGAGCTTCTGGTAGTACATGTCCACCAGCTCCCGCTCGGGCGCCCTGACGTAGTACCAGCTGCGGGCGTACGGCGGCACGACGTTGGGCTCGTGGCCGCCGTCCTCCACAACGTAGTGGATACGGGTCTCCTGGATCACGTGCTCCCGCATGTAGTTGACGCCTATGTTCATGAGCTCCACGGCGTCCATGGCGCTGACCCCCATCTCGGGGCTCCCCGCGGCGTGGCTGGCCACCCCGTAGAACTCGAACTTGACGCTGTTCATGGCGTTGCCGCTTCGCAGGGTGGCGCCGTTCATGCTGCTTGGGTGGTGGCCGACGCAGGCGTCGACGCCGTCGAAGACCCCGTCGCGGACCATGAAGACCTTGCCGACGAGGGTCTCCTCTGCGGGGCACCCGAACACCTTAACGGTGCCCTCTACATGGCCCTCGTCCATCGCGGCTTTGACGGCGAGGCCGCCGCCGAGCGCCGTGGTGGCGTAGCCGTTGTGGCCGCAGCCGTGGCCTGGGCCCCCCTCCACCAGCGGCTCCTTGTACGGCACAGGCTTGTTGCTTATGCCGGGCAGGGCGTCAAGCTCGCCCATTATGCCTATGGTGGGGCCGCCGCTGCCGATGGTGGCGACGAAGGCGCTGGGCATCCCGGCGACGCCCCGCTCCACCGTGAAGCCCTCCTTC
>CAZCKR010000067.1:1183-3466 GCA_964499305.1 uncultured Candidatus Bathyarchaeia archaeon
TGGTACATCCTTATCCAGCCCTTCTCCACCTCCCTGAACTCGTCGACGACGAACTCGAGGCCCTCCACCCTCACA
Source organism: uncultured Candidatus Bathyarchaeia archaeon (assembly GCA_964499305.1). Taxonomy (GTDB): domain Archaea; phylum Thermoproteota; class Bathyarchaeia; order TCS64; family TCS64; genus RBG-16-57-9. The sequence continues at coordinate 1,259 of CAZCKR010000067.1, forward strand.
GGCTTCTCGAGACGGCTCACCTTGACGCCGTGAGCCTCCAGCTTGTCCGCGACCGCCTTCAGCTCGCCGAGGAACACGTAGCCACGGGGCACGACGCTGTCCTTGTTGCCCACGGGCTTGGTGAGGTCCACGACCCCCCTGACGAGCTCGGGCTCGCCGTCGAGGTAGTGAGCCACCACGCTGGTGCCGGGGATATACTCCTCCCTGCGCTTCCTGTAGGCGTAGAGGTCGCACGGCTCGTCCTGGGCCGTGTACTCGCCCTGCATCCAGTTCCTCAGCTCCCCCGTCTCGGCTTTCTCGGAGACCTGAGCCACCGTCTCCAGGTCGGCGTCCCGGCACACCTTCAGCACCTCGGCGCCGTGCTCGTGGACGTATTCTAGGAGGCAGGCGGCGAAGACATAGCTGGCGTATACGCGTTTCTCGAAGCCCACGTGTCCTGGGGTCTCTGTAAGTATGCTCATCCTGTTGCGGAGCCCTATGGCGTTTACTATGTACTTGGCCTCGACGCTGTACCCCGCCCTGATGGGGTCCCAGACCTCGGGCGGCCACTTGTCCCAGTCGAAGTCTGCGTGGGTGTGGAACATGCAGCCATACTTCTCCTCGGCCATGTCTCTTATGGCTGGGAGCATGGCGTGCTGGGTGTGCTCCCTGGGCCCTGGGTGGGCGGTTGGCGTGTAGCTGGGTGCGTAGAGGAGGCTGTAGCCGTGCTGCACTCGGCCCATGCTGTGGATGTCCAGCGTCGCCACAGGGTCCCACCTGTTGAGGACGTTGGCGTATAGGCCCTGCATGTTGAGGCTCTCCATCTTGACTGCGTCTCTGTTCACGTCCATGTCCATCGCGTTGTGGCGGAGGCTCTGGACGTGGGGCGTGCCGCAGAAGGAGCTTGTCGGCTTCACCTCCCACGACTCGTTGCCGTCCGGGTTAAAGTCTGGGACGCAAAGCACTATCATCTTGTCCAGCAGGTGGCTTCTCTTGCCCATGGCCAGGTCCCTCATGATCATGAGAACGGCTTCCTTTCCCTCCGCCTCAGGCGGATGGATGTTGCCCTGCAAGTATACAACGGGTTTCCCCGTCTCGTTCGCCTCCTCGGGGGAGGTCACCCGCGGGTTGCCTAGGACGACGAGGGGCGCTATGCGTCGAAGGTCGCTTATGAAGAGCCGCTCCACGTGTATGTGCTCGCTGCGCCAAACCAGCTTCGATATGTATTCGAGGACGTCGAGATGCGACGCGGTCCTCGTGAAACCAGTCTTCTCGGGAACGGTCTGCAGTTCCTCGGGCCAGTCGCCGCCCCATCCCTCAGGGACGGAGCTTCCCCAGAATATGTGATCCAAGGTCATCACCTTCTGAATGGCTAGACTTCCGCGGAACAGTATTTAACACTGAATCTATGAGACCAGCGTCACCACAGACTGTATGGAGGAGAAGGCTAAGGCAGCCTGACCCAAATCCCTTTTTCTATATACGTCAAACTAGATTAGCATCAACAGCCGGAGCCCTTTCTTCGTTATGTTTTTTACCTCGTAGCCCCGGTTCCTAAAGTTCTCCACGATGAACTCCAGCATCTCGTCGTCTACCTCAACCAATGTGTCAGCTTTTACAACAAAAAGCGCCTCCTCCGGGTCGTAGACGTCCACTCCTCTTCTCTTGGTGACGCCTACGTCGTACTCCCTTACGCCCACGTGGAGTAGGGCTCCCTCCATGAGCCTGTGGAGCTCCCTCCGCCTCTCCTCGATGAAGGAAGCAGCGGAGCTCATATTACTTCATGCTTTCCCTGCGCTTGATCTCGTTGAGGGCCTTCTCGATGTCCTCCTCGGGGACTTCGATGCTGAACTTTTCACGCATGGCCTTCTTGATCTCCTCCGGGGATGAGCCGTCCTCGCAGGCCTTGGGGACGAGGTTCACCATGTCCTCGACGTAGTTCCACGGGAAGATGACCCAACGCCACGTTATCATGTCGCCGTAGTAGTCTGGCGTGAACTTGCTGCCCTCTATGTGCCTCAGCGCGGCGGTCTTCACCTCTAGGGGGTTCTTCTCCTTGACGTAGTCCATGGCCACGATCATGCTCTCCCCGGTGTCGGTGATGTCGTCCACCACGAGGACCCTGCGGCCCGTCAGGTCCACGTCGAAGGGATACTTTATCCTGGCCTTACCGTCTGGCGTCGCCGTCACCCCCCAGTGCTCCACCTTGAGGCTCACGATGTCCTTCAC
>CAZCKR010000067.1:3566-9232 GCA_964499305.1 uncultured Candidatus Bathyarchaeia archaeon
CGTCGGGCAGCCCCATGTCCATGAGGCACGCGATGAACTCCCGCAGCCCCTCCACAGGCGTCGGCAGCGTGTAGACCCCGAAGTCGGTGCATATGATGCAGCTCTCCGCCCCGATGCGTTCCATCTGCTCCGCCGCCTTCTTCACTCCGCCGCCTACCTCGCCGCTCATGCCCTCGTCGATGGACGCGTACTCGCGTTCCACGTAGTAGTGGGTCTTGGGGATGGATGTGGTGTGGGTGTACGCCGCCAACGTGTACTCTATGTAGGCGCCCTTGTCCGCCATGTACCTGAGCTGGTCGAGGCCAGCCTCCTTCACCACCGCGCTGGACACCACGACCCGCTCTATGCCGTACTCCTCGGCGTAGTCCACGAGCCGCATCGCCTCGGGGACATCGACGTGACCCGTGATCATGTAGACCTGGGGGTGGGAGGCTATGAGCCGCAGTATCTCGTCCAGCTCGCTGCTGGGCGGGCCCTCCGGGATGCTTATGCAGGTCTCCAGCTCCTTCCTGAACTCCGGGTATATCTCGCTGAGGGGCGTGAAGACGCCGTCCACGAGCCTGCCTTCGCGGGCCGCCTGGTAGTAGGTGCTGTGGGCGCCGAAGCTGACGTATTTGGCGCCGTCGCCGTAGCTGAGGGCTGTCTTCACGGCCCTGGGGTTCATGCCGCCGTAGACGGTGTTGAGTATGATGCCGCCGTAGGTCCTGAAGTCGGGCACGGCGCGGTTCACCAGCCACGCGGTTCCGTTGCTCATCTCGAAGACATCCATGTAGACTATGGCCCTCATCCCGGCGTCCCGGGCCTGGATGGCAGCCTGGAAGGGGTCAACCCGCCTCGGGCTGCTGAATATGTGGGGCCCTGCGTGGACGTGGATGTCTATGGCGCCCCTGAGCAGCTCCTCTGATCTCTCTAGGCTTCTCCCCTCCGGTAGGAATCTGTCTGACACGTCGATCACATAGAGTACGGCGTCCCGGGTTTAATTGTTGGCGCCCCAGAGCCATGCTTAAAAAGTCGCCGAAGGAATGCAACTATGGGTGAAGGCGTTGAAGTACTGTCCGAAGTGCGGCGAGGAGAACAGCGACGACGCAGAGTTCTGTAAAAGCTGCGGCGAGAACATGTCCCGGATCATAAGGTACACGAAGCCAAGGGACACCGGGTGGGGCGTGGCGAGGGTGGTGGCTCTGGTGATCGGGGCGATAATGGTGTTCACGTCCCTGGGCCTGATTCTCGGAGGAGGCTCCCTAAGGATGGTGCAGAGCGCCATAGTGGACAGCGAAGGCTACATCATGAGCGGCGTCGAGAGCCTCGCCTCGGACAGCTACGCCATAGTCTTCGAGGACATCAACATCCAGATGGACGCCGACGCCGGGCCCTTCAGGGAGTGGTTCAAGGACCTGATCACGGTGAAACTCACCGCCAAGAACAACAATCCTGGTAATAATGTGTTCGTGGGGATAGTTGACTACGGCAGCGTGTATGGCTACCTCAGCGACGTGTCCTACGACAGGCTCATAGATACGGACTGGGAGTACGATCCCTGGGGCAACGACTTCCCGGACTACGTCTACAGCCTCCACAGCGGGGGAGCCCCCGCGGGGCCGCCGACCATCCACAGCTTCTGGGCTGCCTTCGCGAAGGGCTCAGGCCAAGAGACGCTGACCTGGGGCGTCGAGCCGGGGAGGTACTGGGTGGTGGTGATGAACGAGGACGCCTCCCAGGGTGTGGACGTGGATCTCCAGATAGGGGCTAAGGTGCCTATACTCAAGGACCTGGGCGACGTGTTGCTCACTGTGGGCGTCTTGGTGGGTCTGGTTGGGGCCGCCGTCATATACTACGGCGCCATAAAGCGGTAGCCCCCAACGTTTTTCTAATACCCCACGTATCCTACCCAGCCGAGGCGATGAGTCTATATCATACGCCTCCCCAGTCAAGGTGAAAGAGATGGAGAAAGACTACCGCAAGATGCTGGACAGGGCCTACGAGGAGCTGCCCGACCAGATGGAGACGATCGACCGCTTCCAGGTACCCCGCGCCGTCGTGCGTCAGCAGGGACGCCGCTCATACATAATGAACTTCAAGGAAATCGCAGACGAGCTCCGAAGGGACCCACAGCACCTCATGAAGTTCCTCCTCAACGAGACGGCGACGAGGGGGGACTACGACGGCACCAGGGCCCGGTTCCAGGGCAGGTTCAGCAGCGACAGCATAAGGAACCTCATCGAGATATACACCAACAAGTACGTCATATGCCCCGTCTGCAACAGGCCTGACACCCACATCGTCCGGGAACGCAGACTCAGCTTCCTCCAGTGCGACGCCTGCGGGGCGCGCAGCAGCATAGGGAAGAGCTAGCGTTGACCAAGGTCTACGTCAAGTCCATCCGCCGCGGCAGGGACACGGTTGTCGCCGTCTGCGACGCGGAGATACTCGGCAAGACCTTGGAGGGCGGCAGGGTGCCGTTCACGGTGAGCGAGGGATTCTACAAGGGGGTGCTCGGCGAGGTCGAGGAGGCGCTGGACGCCATGAAGCAGGCCACCATCTGCAACCTGGTTGGGAAAAGGATCGTGGAGGCAGCCATAGAGTGCAGGATGGTGCACGAGCGCGCCGTCATATACTTCGGGGACATCCCCCACGCCCAGATCTTGAAGCTCTAGGAAGTTTCTTTTAGCCGTGCAGTGTATTCCTCACGGTGAAGTTTTTTGGACTATAAGGTCAAAGACGTTGGACTCGCCGGGCAGGGCGAGCTCCTGATCGACTGGGCCACCGACCACATGCCCGTGCTGGCCCTCATAAGGAGGCGCTTCGAGGAGGAGAGGCTCTTCGAGGGCGTGACCATGGGGGCGGTGCTCCACTGCACCAAGGAGACGGCGGTGCTCGTCAGGGCCCTGGAGGCGGGAGGCGCCGAGATAGCCCTCGCCGGGTCTAACCCGCTTTCCACTCAGGACCCGGTGGTGGCGGCGCTGGCGTCAACAGGAACCAAGGTCTACGCGTGGAGGGAGCAGACGGGCGAGGAGTACGGCTGGTGCATCGACCGCGTCATGGACTGGAAGCCTCAGCTCACCATGGACGACGGCTGCGACCTGGTGAGCAGCGTCCACAGGAAGCGGCCCGAGCTCATCCCCGACATCAAGGGAGGCAGCGAGCAGACCACCACGGGCGTACACAGGCTCAGGGCCATGGAGAAGGACGGGGCCCTCAAGTACCCCATGGTGGCAGTCAACGACACCTCCACCAAGATGATGTTCGACAACAGGTACGGCACAGGGCAGAGCACCATCGACGGCATCCTCCGCGCCAGCAGCGTCATGATAGCTGGGAAGACCTTCGTCGTCTGCGGCTACGGGTGGTGCGCCCGCGGCATAGCCATGAGGGCCCGCGGCATGGGCGCCAACGTCATAGTCACCGAGGTGAACCCGCTCCGGGCGCTGGAGGCCGTCATGGACGGTTACAGGGTGATGTCCCTCATCGAGGCGGCGCCTCACGGCGATATCTTCGTCACCAGCACAGGCAACGTCAACGTCATAGATCTGCATCACATAGAGCGGATGAAGAGCGGCGCCATGATGGCCAACGCCGGCCACTTCAACGTTGAGATCAACATCCCCGCGCTTGAGGGGCTGTCCGAGAGCAAGCGCCGCATGCGGTCCGATCTAGACGAGTACAGGCTCAAGGACGGCCGGAGGCTCTACCTGCTGGGCGAGGGCAGGCTAGTCAACCTGGCGGCGGCTGAGGGCCACCCCAGCGAGGTCATGGACATGAGCTTCGCGGACCAGGCGCTGACGGCGGAGTGGCTCTGGATGAACCCCAAGCTGGAGGTGCGTGTCCACGATGTCCCCGAGGAGATAGACAGGCAGGTCGCCCGGCTCAAGCTTATGACCATGGGCGTGGACATAGACATGCTCACCGAGGAGCAGATCAAGTACATGAGCAGCTGGGAGGAGGGCACGGCCTAACCCCTCAATACATCTTTCACCGGGTCGAGTGTCGTTGACGGCGGATGGCTTCAGGAGGTATCTTCTGGCCGGCGTCGTCACGTGGGTGGTCGTCGACTATACCACGGCGTTCAACCCGGACGTGCAGAGGTGGCTCGACCACATGCCCCTCATATGGGCTTTCTACGTGGGCTACCCCCTCGTCTTCGCCCGCCTCATCTACAATCGAAGGTGGGGCGACAGATCGATATTCCTCGCGATGATCGCCGGAGGCTTCTTCGTCGAGATAGTTTGCTCGAACAACAGCCTACTCTACACCTATCCAATCATGTTGGCCATGATCCCGGTGGCATTGGCGATCTACGGCGTCGTCACGTTCATCCCTAAATGGGTGGTGGAGGGAGAGTTGAAGGCCAGGTGGAGGACGACGGCGTTACTCCTGACAGTCTATATCGTTGTCGCCGTGGTGAACTACTTCAACAAAGCGGGCGCCCTCTAGGGGAGTTCACGCGAGGTGAACGCCGTCGCTGGCTCCCTTTAGGATGCCTTTCTCTATGAGAAACTCTATGCTGTTCTCCGTCTCGTTGGGCGTGAAGCCTTGGCGCCCCATCTCCTTCACAAGCCAACCGGGCTGGTAGACGAAGCCGGGGATGCGGACGGCCCTGACTATCTGGCGGCTGCACGCCTGTATCCGGTTCTCGTTCTTCATCAGGGGCCCCCTGATGGTCTCGACACGGCTCGACAGCGGCGCCGCGGGTATCCCGAGGCTCCTCTTGACGTGTTTATGGAAGTCCTTGGTCATGCTGCCTCCGTGGAAGGTGAGAACCCTCTTGGGCTTGCAGCGGCGTACGAACCCGAGGAGGCCCCTGTAATCGGCGTGGTCGCTCAGGGGAAACGCTACACGCTTCTTCATGAAGAGGACGGCCCACCCGCTGGCGAGGGCCACCTCGACGTTTTCCGCCGCCACCTTGCTTCCCTTGGGCGTCACGATGGCGCACTTCCTTGACTCGATGAGTTCCTGTCCTTCGTCGCTCTTGGCGTCCACCGAGTCCAGGTTGTAGCCCACGTCCCTGTAGACGTCGGTGACCGGGGACGCGCTCTTGGCGGTGACCACGGGGAGGTTGGTGTACTGGTTGAGGATGCTTATGATCTCCTGGGCGTTGCCGATGCTGTCCGTCCTGAAGACGGGTATCCTGCCGCCTAGCACCGTGTTCACCGCCCACTGGTAGACCTCGACGGCGATGTCTTCCCGCTTGGGGAACTGGAACATGGGTGACCCGAAGGTGGTCTCGATGATCATCAGGTCGCAGTCCACCACCTGGGCGGGGTTCATGGTGAACGTGTCCTCGGTGCACATGTCCCCCGTGTAGAGGACGGTGCCCCCCGGCGTGTTGACCTCGTACATGGCGCTGCCGAGGACGTGGCCGCTGTCGTGCACCCGCACCTCGATGTCCCCCAGCTTCACCCTGTCGCCGAACCGGACTGGGTTCAGGTTGTCGAGGCGGCTCCACCCCATGGCCTTCAGCAGCTCGTAGGTCTCTGGGGTGGCGTACTTCTCTCGCTCCGGGTGCTTGAACGCGGCTGCGTGGTCGGAGTGGGCGTGGGTGACGAAGGTGGGGTAGCTGTGGCTGTTACGGGTGGGGTCGAGCATGACGCCTTGGTCGCCGTACTCTACCACTATTCCGCCGCGTTGTCGTACCTTCAACTCCAAGCTGGGCCACCGGAGACGATTAT
>CAZCKR010000068.1:0-9172 GCA_964499305.1 uncultured Candidatus Bathyarchaeia archaeon
ACGTATGTACCGCGGTCGACGATTATGGGGGCGGACTGGACGCCGTCGCGTATGATCCGGTCTCCCAGGCTGCGTATGCGCTCCGGCATGGTCTCCTCGTGGATGCGAAGCCTGTCGGTGTGGGCGAGAGCAATGTCAAGCCTGAGACCCTCATGGTCTATGGTGTAGGCGATGGGCTGACTAGACATCCATGAAACATCGTTCGCCGGTGTTAAAATCTTGTCGGATGGGCTACTGGATCTCTTCCAGTGCCTCCTGGGCGGCCTCCTCGGCCTCGGCGAGCAGGTCGGATTTGATGATGGTGGTCACGTAGCCCGCGATCTTGTTGCGGAGCTTCTTGGACACGTCGAGCCCTATCTCTTTGAGGAACAGCTTGTTGTGCTCGAACTCGGGCTGGAAGCTGTAAGGGTACTTGTCCCGCAGCTCCAGGCTTATCCGTTTGATCATCTCCGTGCGTACCTTACCCAAATACGTGCACCTGTGCGCTGTATCTCATCCTTGCCGCGCTTTTAAACGTTTATCCTCTCACGTCAGGGCTCCTCCGTGGGAAGGGGCTCCAGCGTCACCTCGGCCAGCAGCACCTCGTAGCCCTCGGCGAGGTAGAGGCCCCTGAACTCGACCCTGGAGGGCGCGGGGAGGGTGAAGCCGAGGGTGAGCCGCGTCCAGCCGTCGAGCTGCCAGTGGTAGACCCGCATGCTGCTGAGGACGTTGACGCCCGACCCCGCCGAGACGTCGATGGTTAGGACGGGGCCGCCCGGATCGGCGGTGTCCGCCGCTGCTCTCAGGTGGAAATGGGCCTCGTACCGCCCGGGCTCCAGGTGGATGTAGGGGCCGTACCAGAGGACGGGTTCCGGCCCGGCTCCGCGTATGTACTGCTCAGGCGTCACCTCACAGGAGTCCAGGATCAGCTGCCGGTGGGTGATGGACCATGTGGCGGAGCCGGCCGGCACTTCGGCGGCGAGGGCGCGGACGGTCACCTTCGCCACCTGCATCTCGGCGCGTCCCTCCGTGTAAAGCCTGTACTCGGCCATCTTGACGATCTTCTCGAGTTTAAAGGTCACGGCCACGGTTGTCCACTGGGAGTCCGGGTACTCGTGGCTCCACATATCCTTCCTCGCCAGCTCCGTGTCCCTGTCCGCGGCGACTTGGAAGTAGCCGATGTGCCCCTCCTCGGTCTCCAGCACCCGCACAGTGGCGGCGACCTCGTAGGTTCCGGGTGGGAGGAGGCTGTAGGGGCCGTAGACGATGAACCCGGGGGCGGCGCCCTTGGGGCATGCGGCGACGGTCCCCTGCTTCGGGGTTTCGACGGTGCCGTAGCCTCCCTGCACGAGGTCGCCGACCGCCGTGTACTCCAGTGTCCTGTTGACGCCGATGCTTGTGCCCGTGTCCATGTCTCTCTTGAAGAGTATGGCGTCGTCGATGACGGCCTGTACGCCCCAGTCCTGACTGCGGGAGACGTGCTCGTAGGCGTGGAGGGACCACTGGTCGATCACGAAGTAGTCGATGAGCACGTAGTCTGAGAGATCGACGAGCGAGTCGATGTACGCGGTTACGGTGGGCTTCAGGGAGGGATTGAAGTCTATTATGGGTATGACGTATGCCGCGACCCTGTTGGAGACGTGGGGGAAGACGTGGTTCTGGGTTAGGATGGCCTCGCCGGGAGGCACCTGCGTGAGCAGCGTGTTCAGCGCCTCCGTCTTATGGGGCAGCCGGCTCATGGGTGGGTACCAGAGTATCTCCTGGTTCTGGTTGACAAACTCCGAGACCGGGCTGATAGGGGAGAGGACCGCCGCGGTGACCGTGGAGACGATGACGATGTACCGGCACAGTCTTCTCGCCTCGGCCGCATCGTGGCTGCTCAGCGTGTGGAGGAGGGAGATGAAGACCGTGGGGAGCAGGTAGAGGGTGTAATGGGCCCCCAGGCTGTAGTACGCCCGGTAGTTGGAGAGGTAGAAGGGGATGTAGAGGGCGAAGGTGACGGGGAAGAACCTGTTCATGAGGGGCAGGAACAGGAGGGGGGCGAAGAGGAAGAGGAAATATATGAACTTGAGGTCGACGTCGTGGAGGAGGGCGGCTACTGCTCTCAGGGGGTGGCGCGCCGCATAAAGGGGCAGTTGGAACCCTCCGCCGGTGTAGTTCAGGACTCTGTAGCTTTCGGTCGCCCGATAAACGTCCATGAACTCGGGGCTTATCGGGTAGCTGCTCTTCGAGACGACGGACAGTATGTAGACGGTGAGGCTCATGGCGATGGTGGCGGCCAGGACCTGCGTCTCCTTCTCGGCGGGGTTCAAGAGCCCGCGGATGCGCTGTAGGCCGCCTACGGCGTAGTGGCCTGCGAGCACGACCGCCATGACTATGAACATATGCTCCTCCACGATGAGGGTGAGGCCGAGGGACAGGAGGTAGGGTACCCACCTCTTCATATAGAACATCCTGTAGGTCTGGAATAAGAGGAGGGGGGCGAACACCTGTGGCTGGAAGTCGAACCAGTTGGCGGCCTGGACCCCGGGGTAGAGGAGGTACGCCAGCGAGGCCAGGAGGCCGAGCTCCTCGTCGCCCGTCATCCTCTTGGCCAGAAGGTAGAGGGGGTACGCCGCCGCGGCGAGGGCGGCGCTCTTCACCACCAGCAGGGTCTCGGCCCTGGGGAACAGGTAGTAGATGGGGAAGACCAGGGCGAGTATGGGGCTGAAGTGGAACGCCAAGTAGTTTTGCTCAACATTCATGTAGCCGTCGCAGCTGTAGTGAAACAGCCTGCCCCCGTAGACGCTGCTGTACATCACCTGGTCGAAGACCCCTAGGTCCCAGGCGTAGCTATAGTACGCACTGTGCTTCCATATCGTGGCTGCGGAGAACACGGCGGCGTAGACCAGTATGGCGGATACGACTATGAGCTCCGTCTTGCGGGTGCGCAGCCTTTCCTGAAGACTCATCGTATCAGTTGTTTTTCATGGTTCCTTAAGCCTGATGTAACCGCGTGTGCCGTGTCTGATCCGTCTTCACGGCGTCGCGGCGTCGAGCCGGTACAGGTACATCCGGTCCCAACGGTCCACGAGGGTGTAACCCGGGGCCTCGTAGGCTAATTGGAACGCGTAGTAGGCTGTGCCGTGGGGGTCCGTCCTCAGGTCCACGAGGATGTAGTTTGGGCGCAAGGCTAGGGTCATCTCCAAGGTCCTGTTCCACGTTTCCTCGTCGTCTAGTATGTACGGGGTGAAGACGTAGGCGTCGGCTCTCCCCGACAAGTGCGGGAAGATGTTGTCCTGGGTCAGGACGGAGGCTTGTGGGGGTATGAGTGTCAGCATCTCTGTGAGCCGATGGTTCCTCTGGCTCGTGCTGGGCTTTATGTACGCGGGGCTGAGGTTGAAGCCGTCCGTTAACGGGCTGAGGGGGCTCAGGGCGACACAACTGGCGGCGTTGATGACTATGAGCCCCGTGAGGACGGCCCTGAGGCTCACGCTGTTCTTCCCGGGCATGTTCAGTCTCTCCAGCCCCCTGATGAGGGAGACGTATATGAACGGTATCACGAGGGCGGGGTACTGGAACCCCAGCCTGTAGTAGGGCGGGTAGTTAGAGAGGATGGAGACGGCGAACCAGGGGGCGGTGGGTATGAGCGTGGCTGGGCTGAGGAAGCTGAGGAAGAGGTAGGGGGTGAAGAGGGAGAGCACGTAGACGTTCTTGTCGAACCAGTCATAGGATACTGCCCTGAAGGCTTTGCCTGGGTCGGTGAAGACGCGTAGGGGGACCTCAATCGGTGAGTCCACCTCCAGAATAGCGAAGTTCTGCCCCGCCATCAGATGCTTGGGGACGTCGGGGTTGAAGTGATGCAGCACGCTGGCTGACAGAGCCCACCAGAACACCGTGACCATAAGCACGGCCAATATCGGTATGATCTCGCCTCGTATGGCGCCCGGCTCACGCCACTTCACCCCCTGAATGGTACGGTGAACCACCAGGAAGGCTACGTAGCTGAGCATCACTATCACGACCTGCTCCTGGACCGACAGCGCCAGTATGGACGCCGCGAACATCCTCTTCGTGTCCCAGCGCAGCGTGTAGAGTAGAAGGTAGTTGAATATGAGAGGCAGCAGGCTCTGGACGTGGAAATCGTAGGAGTTGACGCCGTGGATGGCGGGGTTCAGCAGGTATATGATGGCTAGCGCCGCCGCCGTTTCCTCTGTCAACCTCTCCCTCGCGATGAGGAAGATCGGGTAGGCGGAGAGCCCTATTATGAGCGACTGCAGCACCAGCAGAGTCACCGGTGACTGGTGGAGATAATAGAACGGGACCAGCAGGAACAATATGGGGCTGAAGTGGACGCCGAAGAAGCTCCCCGACTCCACGAGGTGCCGCTCACAAGTGTTTACGAAGACCATGCCCAGGTTCACCGTCGTCCAGAAGGACTGGTCGAAGATACCGAGGTCCCACGCGTAGGTAGTGAAGGAACTGTGTTTCGAGACGGTGTACCAGGACATCGCCGCCGTGTAGACCAGTATAGCGGAGGCTACGGTTAACCTGCCTCTATGTTTCAGCGTTTTTTCAATGAAACCCATTCAGAGGGGGTTTCATTTGAACCCGATTTAAGACTGATGTAACCCATACCTGCCATACGGTTAAGGACAAAGATTGACGGGGTTTCAAGTGCGTTTATAATGAGAATGCATCTTATAGAGTTAAAAAATGAAAAAAGCAAGAATCTAGCCCTCCTAGCGGAAAGGTTCGCAAGTATTAAATATTATACGAAACGAAAAGAGGAAATAGAAGGGAACAGGATGCCTAGCGAAATTAAGGTGGCGCCCATGCATAAGCTGATTAAAAGAGCGGGCGCGGACAGGGTGAGCGAGGAGAGTGCAGTCGCCCTTGGACTGGCATTGGAACAGATTGGCGTGAAGATGGCCAGGGAGGCCATAGACTACGCCAAGCATGCGGGCCGAAAGACGGTGAAGGCCAGGGACATAGAGATCGCTGCCAAGAAGGTCCTTGAGCGATAGGATAATATATTTCTCCCGTGGGCATCATCCTGTCTTAAGATGGATACTATTCAGTGCGACGTACTCGTCGTCGGCGCGGGACCCGGAGGCAGCATGGCCGCGAGGACCGCCGCCGAGAACGGCGTCGACATAATTTTTATCGAGGAGCACCCCGTGGCCGGCACACCGGTTTACTGCGCCGAGGGACTCAGCATCAGGGGCATCGAGGACGGCGGGCTAAAGGCCGTGCCACCGTACGTATCGCAGCAGACCACCAAGGCTCGCGTGGTGGCACCCAACGGGAACACAGTGGAACTTACCAGCAACGACTGGACCGGGTACACCCTCGACAGACAGGTCTTCGACAAGGCTCTTGCCGACAACGCGGAGAAGGCCGGCGCGAGGCTCATGACTAACACTAGGGCCACCGGCGTCATCATGGACGGTAGCCGCGTCGTAGGCGTTAAGGCGATCCGTGAGGGAGAGGAGATGGAGTTCATCGCGAAGGTGGTCATCGGAGCCGACGGTCACTGGAGCATAGTCAGACGCTCCGCGGGTCTCGCCCGCTATTTCAAGGACTACGTCACCTGTGCCCAGTACCAGCTGGGCGGCCTCGACTTGGAGGATCCCACCGTCAACGAGTTCTGGATGGGAGAGAAGTACGCGCCAGGGGGATACGCGTGGGTCTTCCCCAAGAGCAGGGAGGTAGCCAACGTAGGCCTCGGCGTCCGGGTGAAGCATACCAAGCCGCCCATAGAGTACCTCAAGGACTTCATAGCTCAGGACCCGCGGTTCAGGAACGCAAAGATATTGAGGAAGAACGGAGGCATCTGCCCTGTGTGTGGGACTCTGGACAAGATCGTGGCCGACGGGCTGATGCTGGTTGGCGACGCCGCGGGCCAGCTCATACCGATGACGGGCGCGGGGATCCACAGCGCCATCGAGGCGGGCAAGATGGCGGGGAGAGTAGCCGCCGAGGCCGTGAAGGAGGGCGACGTCTCAGCTAAGCGGTTATCCGCCTACCGCGTCGAGTTCGACAAGTACTGGGGCAAGAGGATCAAGGACAGCGGTAGGGTCGTGGACATGCTGGACAAGTTCTCCGACGACGACCTGAACACGCTGTCTGAGGTGATCACCAACGAGGACGTGCTGGCGCTGGCGAACGGCACCAACGTCACAGCAACCCTCGCAGGTCTCGTTAAACGCAGCCCCATGAAGATAATCAGCCTAGTACGCGTATACCTGAGATGACTCTATTCGCTTCTCAGCGCCTTCACAGGGTCCATCCTGGAAGCCCGGTAGGCTGGGCCCGCCCCAGAGATGATACTCGTCACAAGGGAGAAAGCCACCACCGCTAACCCCAAAGGCAGGCTGTGCCCCACGGGTAGCCCTATGTAGTTGCCGACCATCTTTCCCAGGGTGAAGCCCACGGCTGACCCGACTACGCCGCCTATGAGGCCGGTGTACGCCGCCTCGCTGAGGAAGAGGAGCAGGATGTCTACGCTGTTCGCTCCTATCGCCTTCATGGTCCCTATCTCTTTTGTCCGTTCGTTCACCGAGACCGCCATGGTGTTGACGATGCCGAGGCCGGCAACGAAGAGGCTTATAGTCGCGATGCCGCCGAGCACTGCCTGAATGGTCCCCGTGACCTGCTCCTGCACGTCGATGGCTGCCTTCGGCGACACCACGAAGAAGTCGTCGCCGAGCCTGTCCTCTAGGTCATCGGCTACCTCCTCTGAGTCGCTGGATTCACGCACGTAGACCTGTACGATGGCGCAGCTTCCTTCCTGCTCGAAGAGCTGGTCGTAGGTCCTGAAGGGGATGCCTATCACGTTGTCTACGTCTAAACCGAACATGGTTCCATGCTCCTCTAGGACTCCGACGACCCTGAGGGTGATCTCCTTTTCCTCGCCCCTGACCTTGACGGAGAGCTTTATCCTGTCGCTTACCCCCAGAATCGGCTCCTCCTCGTCTGTGGGGTGCGCGACGTTCTTCCCCACGAAGGCCACTGCTTTGTCGCCGCGCGTGAAGAACCTTCCATCGGTCATCTTGATGTCTTTGTTGATCTCTTGGAAGCTGTCTCCTACGCCCATCACCCTGGCGCTGTAGGTCTCGCCTTTGATGGTGTACGAGCCGCCGCCCATTATTATCTCGCAGATGTCTCTGACGCCGCCGGCGTCCTGGATAGTTTCCCGGTCGCGCCAGCTGATCCCGTCCTGGCTCGCTATCTGGGTGGCGCTGAGGCTCATGGCCGCTTCCTTCGCGTCCTCCGGGATGACGAACAGGGTGTTGACCCCGATGACGCTGAGCTGGTCCCTGACCTGGGTGTTCATGCCGTCGGCGAGGGAGACGAGCCCCGTGACGGCTGCGCATCCCACGAGGATGCCGAGAACGTTGAGAGCTACCCTGAACTTCCTCTCCCGAAGCCCCTCAGCCGAGAGTATGGTTATGTCTAGCAGCTTCACCGTCAAACCTCGTAGCGTAGCCAGATTTACATAGTAGACCTCTACCTAAATTTAAAGGATGTGAAGGTGTGCTCGATACATTTAACACGGCACCTACATCCCTAAAAGTGAATTAGATTGATCAAGACAAACCGTGAAAAGATCGTCAAGATCTCGGTCATCGGAGAAGTCGTCAGCCCCGTGGTCGGCGACTCGGTGTACAAGATCTCGGCCGACGGTGAGCCTATGGTGCTCCCCGGCGTCGGCGGCATCACGTACAACATAAGGGTAGGGGACGTGGCTACCGGGTGGATGGCGGACCACGTGGAGCCCGGCGTCAGCGTCGAGAACCGTGTGACCGACCGCCGGTTCCCCAACGGCCAGAGCAGGGCCCTCAACGTGTTGAGCTGCATTGGCAACGAGGCCAAGGTGGTGGAGGGAGACGCTAAGGGAGACAAGGGCGTCGTGGTGGGGAAGCACGGCGGCATAGAGCACGTCATGGTGGATTTCCAGCCCGAGACCATGGAGAAGCTCGTCATCGAGGACAAGGTAATGATAAAGGCCTACGGGGTCGGGCTCAGGCTGCTGGGCCTCCCCGAGGTGAAGCTCTTCAACGTGAGCCCCGAGTTCCTCGAGGCGGTGGACCCGGCGATAAAGGATGGAAAGCTTGAGGTGCCCGTCACCCACACGATCCCCGCGGCCATCATGGGCTCGGGGCTGGGGCGAAGCCACGTCGCCTCAGGAGACTACGACATCACCATGTTCTGTGAGGCCACCTGCGAGGAGTACGGCCTAGGGGACCTCAGGTTCGGAGACCTCGTGGCCATAGAGGACGCTGACCACAGCTACGGCAGGATCTACAGGAGGGGCGCCTTGAGCGTCGGCATCGTGACCCACAGCGACTGCGTCGTGGCGGGGCACGGGCCGGGGGTCACGACGCTGTTCACGTCGAAGACCGGCGCAATAAAGCCCCTCTTGAATCCCGGGGCGAACATCGCTAAATTCATGAAGCTGAGAGACGACCTCTAGTCTCCCACCCTTTTCTTTAACCACTCATCCCAAGAAGAGAGGGCGGGCTTAGGCTCCATGTTCTCGTCGAAAAGACGCGTGTCTATCCACATCTTGTAGATGGGTTCAACGCCTTGTGACCGAAGTCTATACTTTTTTAAATATGCGTCTAGTATAGAATGCACCGTGCTCCTGTCGTCTAGTCCGGTCAAGGATTCCGGCCTCTCGAGCCGGAGATCCCGGGTTCGAATCCCGGCGGGAGCACCAACCTCTACTGGACCCGTTCTTCGATGATTTTGACCGCTTCAAGGACATCCTTGGCTGCGTCGTCGGCGAGTTCATTTACGGTGTCATCGTCGACGTCGACCTCTAGGCGTCTGAATACCTGTTTGAACAGAGCCTCATGCGAGCCGAACCCATGCCGGGGGTAGTCTACGAAGACGACGAAGCCGAACGCGTGTCTCCAAGCCTGTGGGTATACCTCATGCCCTCTGCCTCTGAGCAGAGACATCCTCGTCTGTGATTGTCCACTCGAACTCGCCGAGGGTTCTAAAGAGGTCAAATATGACGGCTCCAGTCGCCATGCCTCAGAATTGAAGGGCTCAACGATAAAAGAATAGTAGGGGCGCCATCCTGCGCTATTGTCTGAGCTTCACGTCTAGCAGAGTCAGCGTTCCCTCCCTCACCTGTTTAAGGGCTCCGAGTAACGCGGGTTTAACCTCTTTGGGGTCCTCCACGGTCTCCGAGTAGCCGTCG
>CAZCKR010000069.1:0-9131 GCA_964499305.1 uncultured Candidatus Bathyarchaeia archaeon
AAGTCTGCGAAGACGACGAGTGCCTGCGACGATCTTGGGAGCCTGAGGTTGAAGGGGCTCATCGACAGGTAGGTCATCAGCACGATTACCGCCGCGAAGAAGATGTGGAACAAGGGATGGGCCTCGTAGTCCTCGCCGTAGAGCACTTCGCCTGAGGTGGTCATAAAGTCTCCCGTGAACGATTTATTCTCCCCAGATATAGGCTTAGCCCCGAGGTGAACCTTATACACGTCGAGGGCGAGTACTCTCTGAGTTGTCATGAGTTCTGTCTGGCCTGATGGTAAGAGGTGCGCCGTGTGTTTCACCTTCGATCTTGACGCCGAGTACGTGTTCATGGGGAACATGCCCGAGGTCGCGGACATGCCTCGGGTCATCTCTCAGGGAGACTACGTGTGGAGGGCAGGCATCATCCCGCGCATCCTCGACCTCCTCGACGAGCACAGGATCAAGTCGACGTGGTTCGTGGTGGCAATGAACGCCGTGAACCACCCCGAGGAGGTGGCAGAGATAGTGAGGAGGGGCCACGACGTGGCCACCCACGGCTGGGTGCACGAGAAGATCACGGACCTAGGCAGGGAGGAGGAGACCGAGAGGCTGCTGAAATGTGTTCAGGCTATCGAGGACGCCACGGGTTACAGGCCCGTGGGGAACAGGACCGCCGGCGGCGAGTTGAGCCCCAACACTCTGGACATACTTGCGGAGAACGGGTTCATCTACGACAGCAGCCTCAGGGGCAGCGACATGCCGTACACGCTGCCCAACGGCCTCGTGGAGGTGCCCAGCTACTACGAGATGGACGACTTCCACATCTTCGCAGACTATCCCTTCGGCAACTACAAGGCGCGGATGCTGAGCCCAGAGACGGGCTACGAGATATGGACCACGGCCTTCGATGGTTACTACCGCTACGGCCTCTGCTGGACAAGCATGTTCCACCCACAGATAATAGGCAAGCCCGGGAACATCATGCTCCTAGAACGCACCATAGAATACATGAAGAAGCATCCGGGCGTTTGGTTCGCCAAGGCCCGGGAGATAGCGGAACACTGGAAGAGCAGGAGCCAGTGAAGGAGCCCCGGAGGATCGACAGCGTCACGCTGAGGGTCAGCTATCTGGAGGCGGCGGGCGACTAGTCATCCGGCGGCCTGAGGCACGCAGGCAGGTTTCCGTGGGAACGATGGTTGGCTACGCATGCGCAGCAGAAGCCTCTTCTTTCGCACTCCTCGTTGGTGCAGGCGCAGCCGTTGAGATTCGAGGACTTGTTGATACAATCCAGACTCATGGTACGGATACGGGTGCATGGTTAGATAAAAGGGGTTGGGACGTGGTTATTCTTTGACCACGATGGTCCCGCTGAGGTAGTTGAAGAGCCTCTGCTGCTTGTCAGGGTACAGGAGCCAGCCGACTATGATGTCCAGGGGCAGCAGGAAGGCCTTCCCGACGGCTTGGTACATGCTCCTGCTTATGTCGATGGGCTCGCCGCGTAGATCCACTACTCTGATCTTCATGGCTCTCTTGCCCAGGCTCTGTCCCTCGGTGCCCTCCAGATACGTCCAGTAGAGGAACAGGAAGACGCTGTTCACGCCTACGTTGAGGAAGGGGAATGGGTTGTGCCACCTGATGGGCCACGCGATCATGCCCGCAACTATTCCCACCAGCAGTGAGTCGATGAGCAAGGCCACGAGCCTCTCGCCCCACGAGGCGAGCACAAGCTCGTCCACGTGCTGCCTGGCTCCGCAGCCGGGGCAGTACTCGGCGTCCTCGCTGAGCTCCTTGCCGCACTTCTTACAGTACACCATCCAGTACGCCTCCTAGTCTCTCCTGACGACGGCGACGTAGATGATGAGGGCGCCTAGGCCGAAGCATACGAGGCCGCCGAAGAGCAGCCCCTTGCCTATGAGGTCAAGGAACGGCGCCTTCACGCCGAGCCCGGCGTCCACGTCCACGCCGACGGAGCCGTCGAGGTTCATGATGACTATCCAGTAGTCGCCCTCCTCGGGCTCCCACTCTAGCGTCAACTCGTCGCCGTAGGCGTAGGCCGTCCAAATGCCTAGGTCGGCTGGTGAGCCTTCAAGCTGATCTCCGCTGTGCCTGCTGTAGGTTATCTGGGGGTTTCTGTCGTAGGGGTGGTCCACATCTATGTTGATGATGGCGTCGTACATCATCCCCGTGAAAACGGGGGCGGCGTCAGACTCCTCAACTATCCCTATGAACACCTCTTTGCCGTTGTTGGTGTCCAGCGTGAACTTCAGGTCGATGAAGTCCCCCGGCGAGGAATGCATGTATCTCACTATGGGGCCATCGATCTCGTCGATGACCATCTCGTCGACGTGCATGGGCCTGAATACGATGGCCTGTGTGCCCGTCCCCAGGTCTACGCCGCTGACGCCGACGTAGCCGTAGCCGTCGCTGAGGCTCCGGGTGATCCCCATCAGTGCCGTCCCGCTGAACAGCAGGGGGACGCCCACGAGTATCAGGAGGCCGCCGAAGAACACTACCAGCACCTTGCCGGCGTCCCAGCCGCGGCCCCGGGGCTTAGTGTACAGTATGTCCGTAGCCCTTAGGTCGGCTCCGCAGTGGGGACAGAACTCGGCTCCGTCCTCCACCTCCTTTCCACATTTCTTACAGTATTGCAACTTGTTTCACGGGTCTCGGAGACGGTTTCCGGCTTTTAAGGGAATTTCAGGATTATTTCAGAATTGGATCACAAACTGTGCTGAATCTATTCAGAAATTCTTCAAGGGGTGCAGGGTCGCCGGGGGGAGCGTTTATCGTGGTGAGGGGCGACGACTTTGGTTTTCCCTTATCGTTGGTTACTTACGATAAGCGTTTTTTTCCGGGACGAGTTGATTTTTCCCTTTTATTGGTTATATTGCATGCGGGTTCTTGGTCACACAGAACCATCTGAGCATACAACCTAGCAATCAGGTATTGGGGTTTTATTTATTCCATGTGACGAGGATATTAAATTTCTCTAATCATTACTACTCCATGTCTCCTAATAAATTAATGTAAAAACCGGTAGGCGCGGTTTGAGCCATACCCTTTGCTTGCGATACACATCTCATTTTTTTCGAATATAATATCCTCAATTCATTTATTCACCTATGTACGGTAAATGAATTAGAAAATGCTTCATAGAATCCGGGTCCACGGCTTCGTCTCAATGCATGTGTGTAAAAGAAAAAAGGGCTGGAAATGAGTAGAGATCAAAAACGCAATGGCAATATTCATGATAAAGTATTCATTGGATCTGCTATCGTTTTCAATTTGCTCGTGAGCGCCGTATATATCTCTACTAAATTTGAGAACATGGAACTCGTCAGGACGCTGGGTTTTCCTTTTGTTTCCTTGATTCTTCCTTTCGGGTACACTTTACGTAGATTCATCGAGAACAACGATGAAAGAAGAGTGATCATTTCCAATGCAGTGATCATCATTTATCTAATCGTGGAATTGTTGCTAGACATAATCCTGACCATTCCCTTTAGAGACATTCTATCGCTGCACATCCTCTATATCGTGCTGTTTTACGCCGCCGAGTTCAGCATGATCGGGGTTTCTTTTAACAAAGACAGGGAGATGGGGTTCGTGGTTTTGTTTACATTCATTATTCTGATAGGATGTCTTGTCTATCTGTACTTGGGATGACCCGTCGCGCGTTTTAATTAGGAAGAGAAAATGGCGCCACTGTTGTGATGTTAGTGGCTGCGCGCACGTATGACTAATTCAAACCTTCTCTAAGCAAGTATTGAAATTCAGTTATTCCATGTAACAAGAAAAATCGACGCGCCAAGTCACCCAAACACACCATCATCTAAGGGGGAGGGGGGTAGACGAGAAAAGGCGAACAGACGCCCCTTCCACCGAAAGAAGCCCCAGAAACACCCCTTTCAGATCCAATCATATACAAAAGTGTCATCCACCGAACACAAAAACACGCCCCAAAAACGCTAATTCCATGGTAACCAAGTACTTCAACCTTAGCCCAAAAATTTTTTCACAGATTACAAGTAACCTATAACAAGCAACCCCCAAAAAACGCTTATTCCCGGTAACACGGAACAAACCATAACACACACCACCCTCCAAAAATTCACGGAATACACACCTAAGGCAACAACCCAGACAGACACACCCCCGCCAAGAAAATTTTTTTCTCGATATACCACGTAACATGACACAAGCACCCACAACCGAGGCGTTAACCTTATATCCCGTCAGATGAGGGTACGTGGTACGTGAGGCACATGGGGTATCGTTTTATCAGGTAAGTACCCGAAGAGAGTACAGTTTTTAGACACCACCCTCCGCGACGGAGAACAAACCCCCGGGATAAGCCTGACACCACCCAAGAAGCTACAGATAGCAGAAGCCCTAGACGCCCTCGGCGTCAAGGTAATCGAAGCAGGCTTCGCCGCGGTGTCCCCCGGAGAAAAGGAGGCAGTCAGACTCATCAGCCAGGCGGGGCTGGAGGCAGAGATCTGCAGCGCCACCAGAAGCGTCATACGCGACATCGACGTCGCCATCGACGCAGGCGTGGACAGCGTCAACATCATCATTCCCACCAGCAGGCTCCACATAATAAAGAAGCTCGCCAAGACCCCGGAGGAGATGCTAGAGGTCACCACCCACGTAGTGGAGCACGCCAAAGACAGGGGAGTCACGGCAGAGATCAGCCTAGAAGACGGCAGCAGAACCGAACTGCCCTACCTCAAGGAAGTCATCCGCAGAGCCATCGACGCCGGCGTCGACCGCGTCACACCATGCGACACCGTGGGCACGTTGACGCCGGAGAAGAGCCGTGAGTGGTACGGCATGATCCACAGAGAGTTCCCCGGCCTCCTCCTAGGCGTCCACACCCACAACGACTTCGGCCTAGCCACCGCCACAAGCATCGCCGCCATAGCCGGCGGAGCCACCCACATCCACGCCACGGTGAACGGCCTCGGCGAAAGAGCCGGCAACGCATCCATCGAAGAGATCGCAGTCGCCCTCAAGCTGCTGTACGACGTCGAGACGGGGCTACGCCTCGAACAGATCACCGAGACAAGCATGCTCGTCAGCAGAGTAACAGGCATGAACGTCCAGCCCAACAAGGCCATCGTCGGCGAGAACGCGTTCACCCACGAGAGCGGCATCCACACCCACGCCATCCTCCGCGACCCAAGCACCTATGAGCGCATCGACCCCAAGCTCGTCGGCGCAGCCAGACGCATCGTCTCAGGCAAGCACGCCGGATCCACGGGCCTCAGCATGAGCCTCGAGGAGATGGGTCTACACCCCAACAAGGACCAGTTCGACCTAGTCTACCAGCAGGTAAAGGAGCTCGGCGACCAGGGCAACACCCTGAGCGACACCGACGTCTACGCCATAGCAGCCGAGACGATGAACCTGGAGCAACAGCGCAACTACGAGCTCGACGAGTTCATAGTCACCACGGGAAACAAGATCACGCCCACGGCGTCGGTGAAGATGAGGCGCAACGGCGAATACATGATAGAGGCGGCCACCGGCAACGGCCCCGTCGACGCCACCCTCAACGCCCTGGTCAAGGCCGTGAAGCCTGACCAGGCGGTGAACCTGGAGGTATACCACGTCGAGGCCATCACC
This sequence comes from uncultured Candidatus Bathyarchaeia archaeon, assembly GCA_964499305.1. GTDB lineage: Archaea > Thermoproteota > Bathyarchaeia > TCS64 > TCS64 > RBG-16-57-9. Next base: position 5,614 of record CAZCKR010000069.1, read on the forward strand.
GGCGGCACCGACGCCGTCGTCAACGTCGAGGTCCGGCTCAGGCAGGGAGACAAGGTGGTCACCAGCCGAGGCGTAGACGAAGACATCGTCATGGCCAGCGTCGACGCCTACCTCAAGGGAGTCAACCTCTACCACAGCATGAGGAAGCAGCGGTGAGCACCGTATCAGAGAAGATACTCGCCCAAGCATCAGGGCGAGGCAGGGTCAAGGCAGGCGAAATAGTAAAGGCCCGGGTCGACACGGCGATGATGCCGGACGTCACCAGCGTCCTAGCCATCGAGGCCATGAAGAAGATGGGCGCAGCCCACGTGTGGGACCCAGACAGGGTCGTAGTCATCCTCGACCACGTCGCGCCCCCCAGCAGCGTCAACAGCGCCCGAGTCCACAGCGTCATCCGCGGCTTCGCGAAGGAACAAAACCTGAAACACTTCTACGACGTCGAGAGCGGCGTCTGCCACCAGGTCCTACCCGAGCACGGCCACGTCCGCCCCGGCACAGTCGTCATCGGAGCAGACAGCCACACCTGCACCCACGGCGCCTTCGGAGCCTTCGCCACAGGCGTCGGCAGCACAGACATGGGCGCCGTGCTGGCGCGGGGCAAGACATGGCTCCGGGTACCCGAGACCATAAAGGTCGACATAAACGGCAGCCTCGGCGAACACGTCTACGCCAAGGACGTGGTGCTCCGCGTAGCCAAGGAGATAGGCGTCAGCGGAGCCACCTACATGGCCCTCGAGTACACGGGGAAGACGGTCTCCGACCTCACCGTCGCCGGCCGCATGACTCTCTGCAACATGGCCATCGAGATGGGGGCCAAGACCGGCATCTGCCAACCCGACCACAAGACACATAGATGGCTCAGAGACCACGGCGCAGACGATGATGAAAACAACTCTCTCCCACCGGACTCCGACGCACAATACAGACGCACAGTGGAACTCGACGTAGCCGGCATGCAGCCCCAGGTCGCGTGCCCCCACAACGTCGACAACGTCAAACCCGTCACCGAGGTATCAGGCGTAGAGATCAACCAGGCCTTCATAGGCAGCTGCACCAACGGCCGCCTCGAAGACCTCCGACAGGCACACGCCATCCTCAAGGGTAGACAAGTCCACAGAGACGTGCGGCTCCTCGTGGTCCCGGCAAGCAGAGGCGTCTACAGGGCCGCCCTAGAGGAGGGCATCATCGCGGACCTCGTCGACGCCGGCGCCGTCGTCAGCAACCCCAGCTGCGCCGCCTGCTTCGGCGGCCACATAGGGCTCCTCGGCCCCGGCGAGCGAGGCATCGCCACCAGCAACCGAAACTTCAGGGGCCGCCAAGGGAGCCCGGAGGCCGAGGTCTACCTGAGCAGCGCAGCAGTCGCCGCCGCCTCGGCCCTGACCGGCTATATAACTCATCCAGAGGAGGTGGCATGATGAAGCTAATGGGGAGAGTCTGGAGGTATGGCCACGACGTAAACACCGACTACATCATCCCCGGCCGCTACATGGAGCTCACAGACCCCGACGAGATGGCTACACACGTCTTCGAGGAGCACGACCCGACGTTCAAAGACGGCGTCAGGAACGGAGACATAGTGGTCGGAGCCACCAACTTCGGGTGCGGCAGCAGCCGCGAGCACGCGCCCCTCGCCCTCAAACACTCCGGCGTCGACTGCGTCCTCGCCGAGAGCTTCGCCCGCATCTTCTACAGGAACGCCATAAACATAGGGCTCCCCACCCTGGAGTGCCCCGGCATCCACGATGCCGTCTCCAAAGGCGACAAACTGGAGATCGACGTCACCGACGGAGCGGTCAGGAACCTCGACACAGGCGTGGAGCTGAGCTTCAACCCGCTGCCCCCGTTCATGGTGGAGGTTTTAAATGCAGGCGGCCTCGTTCCTTACCTCAACGAGACCGAGGAATGGTAGATGAAGTACAGTATAGCCACGATACCAGGTGACGGCATAGGCACGGAGGCCATGGCCGCCGCCGTCAAGGTCCTGGAGGCGCTCGCCGAGAGGACGAGCCTCGAGTTCGAGTTCAGCCTCCTCTACGCCGGCGACGAGCACAAAGAGAGGACGGGGGTGGCGCTCCCCCCGGAGACCGTCGAGGGAGTCAAGGCCTCGGACGCCTGCCTCTTCGCCGCCGTCGGCGACACCGCGAAGGAGGTCATAATACCGCTGAGGCAGAGGCTCAATCTATACGCTAACCTGCGGCCCGCCAAGGCGTACCCCGGCGTCCCAGCCATCAACCCCGATGTCGACATAATGATCGTACGCGAGAACACCGAAGGCATCTACAAGATGATAGGCGACCGAGGCAGGGACTATGGGTTCAACGTCAGGGTCATCACGCGGGAGGCCAGCGAGCGTATCGTAAGGTACGCCTTTGAGTACGCCAAGAAGAACGGTAAATCCAAGGTCTCCGCCGTCCACAAGGCCAACGTGCTGGACTACACGGACGACGTGTTCCTCGAGGCCGCCCGGGACGTGGCTAAGGATTACCCCGGCGTCGCCTACGAGGAGGTCATCGTCGACGCCTGCGCCATGAAGCTCGTCCTAGCACCCCAGCAGTTCCAGGTCATAGTCACCACCAACATGTTCGGCGACATCCTTAGCGACGAGGCCGCGGGCCTGGTCGGCGGCCTGGGCATGGCGCCCAGCGGCAACGTAGGGGATGAACTCTGCATCTTCGAGCCCGTCCACGGATCGGCGCCCGACATCGCGGGCAAGGGCATAGCCAACCCCGTCGCCACCATCCTGAGCGCCGCCATGATGCTGGAGTGGCTCGGCGAGAAGGAGGCGGCGGACCGCTTGGAGGCGGCCGTCCTCAAGGTTCTCAAGGAAGGCATGGTCAGGACGCCGGACCTGGGCGGCGCCAACACCACGGACGACGTGGCCGACGCCGTCATCGAGAGGCTCTGATCCGCCTCAAAATCTTTTTAAACCATCACAGTTTACAACTTTTGGTTTACAACCTGTGTCCGGCAAGAGACGAGTGGCTAGGAGAGACTTCGAGACCGTCGTAGGTGTCCTAGGGAACCCCGTGCGCAGGAGCATCATAAGGAAGCTCAGCGAGGGCCCGGACTACACGCTCAGGCTCAGCAACGAGCTCAACATAGCGCAGCAGCTTGCCGCCAAACACCTCAAGGTCATCAGGGACGCCGAGCTCGTAGACGTGGTCCGGCAGAAGAGCAACAGGGGCGCGGACAAGAACGTCTTCCACCTGAACAAGTTCTACAGCCTCCAGATCGACTTCAGCCCCGCCCTCTACAACGAGCGGCTCATCAGCTTCAACAACCCCGGGCAGTGGATACAGCAAGATAACCACATGGAGCGCCTCGAGACACAGGTGAAAGACATCGAGGAGGACAGCCTCGACCCGGACGACATCACCCCCCTGAGCCAGATAATCCAAACCATCGACGACGAGCTGGACAGCCTCGAGAAGCGCCGCGCCCGGCTCCTCTACATAAGGAACCTCGCCCTGGGGGCGGCCCAGAACGCCCTCGAGGAGATGGACCGCCGGAAGAAGCAG
>CAZCKR010000070.1:0-9027 GCA_964499305.1 uncultured Candidatus Bathyarchaeia archaeon
ATCATGGTGAGAGCCCGTACGCCGTGAGTCGACGACTTCTCGATGGTGAACCGTTTGATCACGCCCTCGGACACTAGGGCTTGGACGCGGTTCCTGACGGCGCCCTCGCTCAGGCCCACCGTTCTCCCGATCTCGACGTAGGTCATGCGGCTGTTCTCCTCGAGGAGCCTCATTATGCGTTCATCGATCTCGTCGACCATGTATCAAAGGAGACGCGACGCGTTTATAGGGGCTGCGATGAGGGGCCTACCCCTCATAGCCGCAGATGTCCAGCATCATGAGCCCGTATATCTTGGCGAAGCTGACGAGGGTCTCCACGTCTGCCCACTCGTCCGGGGCGTGGGCGTTGCCGCCGCCCGGGCCGAATGCCATCGCGGGCACGCCCGCCAGGTTGGTGAGGTAGCTGGTGTCGTTGCTCCCGCTGGCCCCCAGGGGCTCCAGCCTGTAGCCCACGACTTGTTCGGTGGCCTTGGCCGCCGACCTGTACAGCGGGTGGTCGATGGGTATCTCGCTGGGCGGCTTGTTCAGCGGCGACTCGACGGAGACGTCGAGCTCGGGGTCGCTGGACCTGAGCGCCTCGACGACTGCCCTAATATCCCGTAATACCTGCTCAGGGTCCATCCCGGGGACGGTGCGGACGTCGCACACGGCCTCACAGTCCTCGGGGATTATGTTGTCCTTGGTTCCCCCCTTGATGGTGGTGCCCGGGGCTATGGTGGGGTCTGGGAGGAGGCCGTGCTCAGGGAAGCTGAACTCGGTGCCGTCGATGGCGAGAAGCACCTTGCTCATCTTGAGCACGGCGTTGACGCCCATCCCCGGCCTGCTGCTGTGAGCCGACCTGCCCTTGACGTGGATGTTCACCAGGGTCCTGCCCCTGACGGCCGGCCTAGCCATGACGACGCCGCCCCGGGTGGACGCCTCCCCGACGATGGCCGCGTCCACACCCTCGACGTACCCGTTCTCGCAGAGGTACTTGGTGCCGTAGCGGCCGAAGAACTCCTCGTCTGCCACGGCGTGGATGCGAAGGTCTCCCCTGAGCCGTAGGCCTAGGTTGCCCAGGGCCTTGGCGGCCACAATGGCTGACGCTATGGCGCCCTTCATGTCGCCGCTGCCCCTGCCGTAGATCCTGCCGTCCTTTACCTCTCCGCCGAAGGGGTCCACGGTCCAGTAGCCCAGGTTGCCCACGGGAACCGTGTCGTAGTGGCCGTTCCAGAGCAGGGTCTTCCCGCCTCCTGTGCCTTCAAGGACGCCGAGGGTGTTCACCCGGTTCGGCTTGGACTCGACCTGCTCCACGTCGAACCCGAGGGACGCGAGCAGCTCCGAGACGTAGTCAGAGACCTCTGTCTCGTCTCCCGGCGGGTTCTCGCTTGGTATGCGGACCATGTCCCGCGTGTATTCGACGATGTCGCCGCGGAGCCTGTCAACCTCGTCCATGAGGCTTGTCTCGACGGTCATGGCTCGGACTCCATCCCGAGGGCGCCGACTATGAACGCCAGCTCGTCGGTGTACTCCTCGATGACCTTCGCGGTGGGCTTCCCCATGCCGTGCCCCGCCTTGGTATCGACCCTTGTAAGGGTCGGTGCGTCGCCTTTCTGGGCGTGCTGGAGGGCGGCGGCGAACTTGAAGCTGTGCGCCGGGTAGACCCTGTCGTCGTGGTCGGCTGTGGTGACCATGGTGGGCGGGTACCTGTTGGGCTTGAGGTTGTGGTAGGGGCTGTACTTCAGGAGGGCCTTGAACTCGTCGGGGTTTTCGACGGTGCCGTAGTCGCTTGTCCAGCCCCAGCCCACGGTGAACTTCTCGAACCGTAGCATGTCCATGACGCCGACGGCGGGGACCGTGGCGCCGTACAGCTCGGGGCGCTGGGTGAGGCAGGCGCCCACGAGGAGGCCGCCGTTGCTCCTGCCGCTGATGGCGAGCCTCGGCGTGCTCGTGTACCCCTCGGCTATAAGGTGCTCGGCGGCGGCGATGAAGTCGTCGAAGACGTTCTGCTTAGCCAGCTTGATGCCCTGGTTGTGCCACTCTTTCCCGTACTCGGCTCCGCCGCGGAGGTTGGCGACGCAGAGGAGGCCGCCCATCTCCATCCATACCAGGTTGCGGACGTTGAAGAACGGTGTTATGCTTATGTTGAAGCCACCGTAGCCGTAGAGGTAGCAGTAGTTCTCGGCCCTAGGCTCCAGCCCCTTCTTGTGTGTGATGTACATGGGCACTCTGGTGCCGTCTCTGCTCGTGTAGAACACCTGCTCCGTAACATAGCCGCCTTGGTCGAAGCCCAGCTTGGGTTCCCTGTAGACGGTGTTAGTTCTCTCCTTCAGGTCCACGCGGTATATGGAGCCCGGGTAGGTGAAGCTGGAGTAGTGGTAGAACGCCGTGGTGTCGGTTTTCCTGCCGGTGAAGCCTGTCACCGTGCCCATCCCAGGCTGTCTCACCTCCCAGATGGGCTCCCCCGTCTTGGACCAGACCGTCGCCACGCTGTGGGCGTCGCGGAGGTGGACCGTGAGGAACTGGTGGTTCACCATGCTCACAGACTCCAGGGCGTCCTCTTTCTCGGGTATCACCTCCCTCACCTCGCCGGGGTTCCGTGTGTCCATGGCTACCACCCTGCCCATGGGGGCGTCCAGATCCGTGAGGAAGAAGAAGACGCCGCCGTCGTTGGAGACGAACCTGCACTTGTACTGGAATCCCTTCACCAGCTCCACGACGCCGCCGTCCCCTATCAGGTCCTTGTAGAAGACCTGGTTCTCTGGGTAGGTGCCCCGGGTCACGGTTATGACCAGATAGCCGCCGTCCTCCGTGACCTTTCCTTGGAACCTCCACTCCTTCTCGTCGTCCCGCTTGTAGACGAGCTCGTCTTCGCTCTGGGGGTCGCCGACCCTGTGGTAGTAGAGCTTCTGGTAGTAGTTGGCCTCCTTGAGGGCCTCGCCCTTGGGCTCGTCGTACCTGCTGTAGTAGAAGCCCATGTTGTCGTGGGTCCAGGCCGCGGCCGTCAACTTGGTCCACATGAGGTGGTCTCCCAGGTCCATGCCGGTGTCGACCTCCCTGATCCTCCACTCCTGCCAGTCTGAGCCTGCGCTGCTGACGCCGTAAGCCAGCAGCCTACCGTCCTCGCTCACGTCGTAGCCTGTGAGGGCGACAGTGCCGTCCTCGCTGAGCTTGTTGGGGTCGAGGAGCTCCCTGGGCTCGCCGTCGGGACCCTCCATCCATAGGAGCACCGGCTGGTTCCTGAGGCCGTCGTTGTACGTGTAGAAGTGCCTCTCCCCCCGCTTGAAGGGGATGCCGTACTTCTCGAAGTCCCAGAGCGTGGTCATCCTCTCCCTGATCCGCCCCCGAGAGGGGACCTTCTCCAGGTAGCCGAAGGTGACCCTGTTCTGGGCCTCTATCCAGGCCCTGGTCTCATCGCGGTCTATGGCCTCAAGCCACCTGTAGGGGTCGGGCACCTCGACGCCGTGGATCACGTCTACGTGGCCCACCCTCCGGCTCGGAGGAATGTTGAACTTAGATTGTCTAGGCAAAAACGCCACCATGAGATATGTGGCTGGGGGATTCTTAAAACAGCATCCTAGACGCTGAAGGGGGAGACGAGGGCCTTCTCGGCTGCCTCTCCGCCGGAGTACGCCATGGGTGTGCCGTCGGCGCGCCAGCAGGCGCCGCCGTGCATCTGCCCCCGCTCGTCCACCATGACGCCGTTCATGCCGCCCGCCACCTTGGGCATCTCCATGATCTCGTGGCCCATCCCCCTGAGCCTCTCCAGGGTCTCGTCGCATAAGCCGGGCTCTACCTGTAGCTTCCCCTCCGGCGTCCCGGGGACGCCCATGGTCCAGACCCGTGGGGCCTCGAAGGCCTGCTGTATGTTCATCTCGAAGTCTATGATGTTCACGAGGGCCTGGCAGATGGCGGGGAATATCCTCGTGCCGCCGGGGGTGCCTAGGCAGAGGAACGGTGAACCGTCCCGAAGCACTATGGTGGGCGCCATGCTGCTGAGCATCCTCTTGCCGCCTGCGACGGAGTTGGCTCTCCCGGGTCGGGGGTCGAAGAGCCCCATGCAGTTGTTGAGCAGCACCCCCGTGCCTGGCACCGTCACCGTGGACCCGAAGAGGGCGAAAAGCGTCTGGGTGGCGGCGACGATGTTGCCCTCCGAGTCCATCACGGAGACGTGGGTCGTGTTCTGGCTCTCACCCTGGTACCTGCCGGGGTCGCCGAAGCCGTAGTTCCCAGCCTTTTCACCTATCTCCTTGATCCTCAGCGCCGCATAATCCTTGGATGTCAGCCCCTCCACGGGCACTGGGACCCTCCACGGGTCCCCCATGTACCGCTGCCTGTCCGCGAACGCGATCTTGAGGACCTCGGCGAAGAGGTGTATGTGCTCGGCTGAGGCGAAGGTCAGTGCCCCAACGTCGTGGTGCTCCAGTATGTTGAGCATCTGTATGATGTGGGTGCCGCCGCTGCTTCCCGGCGCCATGCTGTACACTTTGTACCTGTCCCTGTAGACGCCGTGCACGGGGGGCTTCTCGGTGAGCTCGTAGCCGCGGAGGTCCTCCATGGTCAGGATGCCGCCGTTGGACTCGATGTCATCTACCACGGCCTTGCCGAGCTCCCCGCCGTAGAGGTAGCCCGAGCCGTGCCTGGTTATGTCTTCAAGGGTCTCGGCATACTCCGGCATAGTCACAGTGTCTCCGGGTTTCAAGGGCATACCGCCGGGCAGGAAGGTCTTGGCCGTGTCCTCGTAGAGCCGGAGATCATTCTGCATGTTCTCGACGTTGAAGCTGAGATAGGGCGTGGCCCTGTAGCCGCCTCGGGCGAGTCTTATGGCGGGCGCCGTGACCTCGCTAAAATTCAGGCTCCCATGCGTCTTCTGGATGTGCTCCCACGCCTTGAGGCTGCCCGGGGTGGCCACGGCGAGGTGGCCTATCATGTTCCTGCGGCCCACGGTCTCGAAGATGTACTGGTCCGGCCTCCGCTCCTTCATCGGGGTGTACATCGTCTCCGTGGCTGCCCGGGGCGCCACTGCGTAGTTGTCCAGAGTCGATATCTCCCCCGTCCCGCCGTCTCGGTAGACGAAGAACCCGGCGCCGAACACGCTCACCATCATGGGCTCCGCGACTGTCAACGCGAAGAGGCTAGCAACCGCCGCGTCGAAGGCGTTGCCACCTCTAGCGAGCACCTCTAACCCGGCCGTGCTGGCGAGAGGGTGGTTCGTAACCACCACGCCCCTGCTGCCCACAGCCTCCTGTTTGAACGTCTTCAGGTACCTCTCAGGCACATGCATCTGTAACCCTCAGAACGCATCTATCTCTTCGGCTGAGGGTATAACGTTTATCAGAAAAAGGGGTTACTTGGGCCAGCAGGCTTCGATGACCCGTAGCCCGTTGAGGCCCATCACCTTGGCGATCTCTGTGTCGCTGTAGCCGTCCCTGACGAGGCCTCGGGCTATGTTGCTGAAGTCCGTGGGGCTCTCCAAGCCCTTCACGTAGTCGAGGTCCCTGACCATCTCGCCTGAGTCGAACACCTCGGGCATCTCCGGCGGCCTCGGCCTCGGGTGGTGGCCCCTTCCCTTGGGCTTGTTGACGGTGCCCAGAGGGCCCTGCCTGTACAGGCCCTGGTGGTCGCCCCACAGGGTGTCGGGGCCGGCTCCCACGTGGTCGACGCCCAGCAGGTCTATGAGGTACTCCAGGTGCTCCAGGAGGCACTCGATGCTCGCCTCCGGGTGTTTCTTCGTGCGTGGTGCGAACCCGGCTACCTCGACGCCGACGACGCCGCCCTTCTCGGCGCAGGCCTGTAGGACGTCGTCCGGGAGCATCCTGGCGTTGTCGGTGAGCGTCCTGGTGCCCACGTGGCTTATGAGCAGGGGCTTGCCGCTGGCCTCCACGGTATCCATGGCGGTCCTGTCGCCGGCGTGGCTGACGTCGATGATGACGCCGGTCTTGTTCATGCGCTTGACGGCGTCGTAGCCGAGGTCTGTGAGCCCGTCGTCGCCCAGCTCCGAGAGCCCGCTGCCGAGGGTGTTGCTCTCGCTGTAGACTATGCCCATGCTCCTGGCGCCGAGGCCGTAGAGGAGGTCGATCCTGTCCACGTCACGGTCTATTGCGGACGCCTGCTCCAGGGTGTTCACTATGGCCACCCTGCCCTCCTTGAACGCCCTCTTGATGTCATCCACGGTGCGGGCGGCCACCACGAAGCCCTGGTGATCGTAGTCGCACTGCCTCATCCCCAGGAACTCGATGGCCCGGTCCAAGGTGCTGCAGACGCAGTTGTCGAAGATCACGTCGCAGCCCGACGCAGCCATTCCCTCGTAGCCCGTGAACACCCTGGTCCTGGCCTGTCTGGGAAGAGGCTCCGCAGGGAACACGTCCAGGTGCTCGTGGAGGTCGATGACGATGTTATCCTCGATGATGGACTTCACCCGGGCCTCCTGGTCCTTGGTGAGCCCGAAGTCGTATGGCGGGACACGGTCCACCTGTCTCTCGAGCATATAATCATGGTAGTCGACGCCCGCCTCGAGGTAGCTCCAGCTGGTGTATCCGTCCCACTTCTTGTCTTTACCCAAAATCCATCAAATGAAGAAGGGGGGCCGCGTTTAAAAAAAACACGGTAAAGATTCACGCTACTCTGGCTTGTCTCGCTGTTTCTCCCTCGCCTGCTTAGCTAGCTCCTGGACGCCGTACAGACCGACTGGGGCGACGCCCGCCTGAGGCATGTTGGAGGGCACCAGGATCATGGTGTTGGTGCCCGGCTGCTGCCCTATCTCGTACAGGATGTTCATCCACCTGAGGGCCAGGCCCTCGGCGCTGGACTCGTACATCTTGGCGGCGGCGATCATCTTCTCGGCGGCCTGCAACTCGGCCGTGGCGAGGGTGATCCTTGCCATCCGCTCCCGCTCGGCCTGGGCCTGCCTGCTCATGGCGTCCTGCAGGGCGTTGGGGATGATGACGTCCTTGACCTCGACGGCGGTTACCTTGATGCCCCACGCCTCCGTCTTCTCGTCGATGATCTCCCGCAGGTGGACCCCAACCGTCTCTCTCTCGGCCAGCAGCTCGTTGAGCTCTACCTTACCGATGACCTCCCTCAGCGTGGTCTGGGCGGCCCACTCGGTGGCCTGCCTGTAGTCCTCCACGTTGAGGGTCGCCATCTCTATGTCGACGGGCTTGGCGTACATCACGGCGTCCACGTTGACGGGGACGTTGTCGGCTGTGAGGGTCTGCTCCGTCCTGAAGCTCACGGTCTGTAGGCGTGTGGACACCCTCATCGGGGCGTGGTCGATCAAGGGTATGAGGTAGGTGACGCCGGGGCCCCTCAGCCCTACGTACCTGCCCAGCCTGAGGACCGGGATGCGCTCCCACTCCTTCAGGACCTTGATCCCGCTGAGGAGGAAACCCACCGCCAGCACCGCCAGCAGAGTCTCGAACCAGGTAGCTACTGATATATCAAACATTTTCTTTCACCTCCTTCCTTTTTCGGGCTGCACCGAAGGCTTCACGGCCCTAACAACCAAGAGGAGCCCCTCCCTCCCAGTCACCTCCACCTCGGCGCCGGCCTCGATCGACGCATCCTCGGCTCTGGCCCTCCAGTGCTCCCCCATCACCCTGACTTCGCCTAGTGGGTCCAGCCTCGTGGAGGCGAAGCCCCTTGAACCGATGATTACCTCCTCGCCCGTCGCCGCCTTCAGGCTCCTCGCCTTCGAGACCTTGTAGATGAGCGCCCCGAAGACCACGAGGAAGAAGAGGGAGACGCCGAGAAGGGTGTTCCGTATCCTCCGAGTAGCCTCGGGGGCGAGAAGCCAGTGGGGCGAGGGAACCAGGAAAAAGGTGCCCAGAAGGATGCACAGCCCCCCGGCGAAGCCCAGGAACCCCGTGTGCATCTTCAACTCTGCGAGGACCATGACGAAGCCCACCGTGAACAGGATGAGGGACAAGGGCTCGACGCCTATGACCTGGAACGCCATCAGCGACAGCAGGAGGAAGAGGGCGCCGACGAACTCGGCGCCGAGACCCGGGGTCTGGAGGCCGATGATGAACAGGTAGAAGCCGAGGGTGAACAGGATGGACGCGACGCCCGGGTCGTATATGAGCTGGAGCAGCCAGGACTGGACGCTGGGGGCGTATTCAACAACCTCGGCGTCGCCTAGGCCAGTGAACTGTATCCTCGTTATCATCCTCTCGTCGACGGGCTCGTCTGCGTCCACCAGCCTCCAGACGCTGGTACCCGCCTCGGTCTCGGTCCTTACCAGAGCCTTCCCCGAGAGCCTGTCCAAGAGGGTCTGGACGTCGTCTGCCGCTACCTCGACGACGCCATACCTGAGGGCGTCCTCTGGGCCAAGGTTGAGGTTCTCCGTGATGAACCTGCGTGCCGCGGTCTTGTTGCGGCCGTGGAGGGCAGCGTGGTTAACCATGAGCGCGGAGAGGGCGTTTATGTGCTTGGTGTCGTTGATGGGCTCCCCTGTTAACTGTACGGGTTGGGCGCTCCCGATGCTGGTGCCCGAGGACATCGCGGCTATGTGGCTGGAGACGAGGAGGTACGTGCCTCCGCTCCACGCCGAGGAGCCAGGCGGGTACACGTAGAAGCAGACTGGGATGGGCGACGCCTCGAAGAGGTTCATGACGTCCTTGACGGCGTTTATCTCGCCGCCCGGCGTGTCGACGGTTACGAGGATAAGCCGTGCATCGATGTTCACCGCGACCCTGGCGGCGTCCTCCATCATCTCCGTGGTGGCGCCGGTTATCGCGGTGTCGAGGTTGACCAAGAGCACCGTGTCGTTTGGCCTAGCGCAGACTACGCTGTATGTGACTGACAGGGCGAGTACAGTAATGAGCGTGGCGTGAGCATACCTTCGGTGCAAGCCTTACCGCATATAATAATCGTTCTCCGAGAGAAATTAATAAGGGTAGCTTTATGGTCGGTTGAGACGCTTCGCCAAGCAGTTTTTGAGGCCGTTAAGAGGTTTTCAGGTGTTTCAGAGCCGCCGTCCGGGTCTCAGCGAGGAACTCCTCCATCGATCCCTTGAAGTGGGCGTGGCTGTGGGTCACCTCGAGGTTG
>CAZCKR010000071.1:0-8841 GCA_964499305.1 uncultured Candidatus Bathyarchaeia archaeon
ATCGCTTCAGAAGTGTGACGGCGCGGATTTAAGTCTGTGTGGCCTCGATGTCCGCGGTCATCATCTTAGCCTGGTCCACTGCCAGCTTCTGCAGCCACGTGAGGGGCGTCTTCAGATCTCCCATCCTCTTGGCGAAGTGGTGGCAGTTCAGGTAGCCCGGCGTCTTGCAGACCCTGGTGAAGAAGTCCTTCGTGACGGGTACGCCGCAGTCCTGTAGGAACGGGCAGTCTTTCTTGTTGAACTTTTCCTGCAGAGCCTCAGATAGAGTCGACACCGGTTTCCTCACCTAGAACAGTAATACAGATCGGTGGTATATAGAGGTAGTCCCTGATAACCTGCAGGATCACAGATATGGATGTTAGATCCATTGTCGTCTACAGTGTAAACACCCAGATTTCGTTCATCATTTTTTAACTTTAATATGTACTACATATTGACTGGTGTTTATCTATTGTATATTGTTTCTCTTCGATACATTATTGCTTGTTTATGTAAATACAGTTATTTACTGTTCAAAGTAATATCAGAATAATCGTCACATCATGCCAGTGATTTCCTTAATTATTTAGCTATCTCAGGTTGTCGGCCGCACCCATGTCAAGGAGTCGACTCGATCAAGGACAAGAAGATGAAGAACCTCCTCGTGCCGATAGCTTGAAGTCTCCCCGAGGGGCGCGGAGAAGGCTCGGGCCGTTCTATAACAGGAGGAACCTCAGCTGATAGTGACCGTGTCCCCGGGGTGCGGAACCAGGGTCCTGTATGGGCAGTAGAACTCCGACTTGTGGATGATCTCCCGCACGACGCCGTCGAGGATGTCTATTATCTTGGACGCCGTCTGGACCACCATGGGGTCGTGGGTCACCACCATGAAGGTCTGGTTGTTCTCCGTGTTCATCTCCTTGAGGAGCCTCAGTATGTCCTTGGTTCGTTCGCTGTCGAGGTTTCCGGTGGGCTCGTCAGCCAGCACGAGGGCCGGCTCGTTTATGAGCGCCCGTGCTATGGAGACACGCTGCATCTCGCCGCCTGATAGCCGTATGGAGGGGTAGTTGACTTTTTCGCCGAGCCCCACCGCTTCGAGGAGGTCTACGGCTTTCTTCCTTGCCTCCCGGTTGGGTGTTCGCGCTATGAGGGCGGGGAGCATGACGTTCTCGACGGTGTTGAGCTCGTTTATGAGGTTGTAGCTCTGGAAGATGAACCCTATCTTGCGGTTCCTGAACTTGTCCTTCTGTCCGCCGCTTAGCCTGGCTGTGTCCACGCCGTCGATGAGTATACGTCCGCCTGTCGCCTCGTCGAGCATGCCCACGAGGTTGAGTATGGTCGTTTTTCCCGAGCCCGAGGGGCCGGTCACTATGGTGAAGTCCCCCTCGTAGATATCGAAGTCCACTCCCTTGAGCACCTCCGTGGCGACCTCGCCCACGCTGTAGGTCTTTCTGAGGTCCTCCACGACGAGCTTCTGCTCGCAGTCAGACATATTTTATCGCCTCCGCTGGCTCGTAGCTTGACGCCCGTATCGCCGGGTAAATCGACGCGAGTATGCTGGTGATGAACCCGACGAGGATGGGCGCCAGGAAGCCGGGGCTCAGCCTGAAGCTCACATCGAGCACGATGCCGCCGAAGAACGCGATGGGGTAGCGGTCAAGCAGGTATATCATCGACCCGCTCAGCAGCGCCCCGATGGCTCCGCCTACGACGCCGATGAGCACGCCGTCCAGAATGAATACGGCGACTATCTCCCGTTTGGATACGCCGATGGACCGCAGCACACCGATGTCCCGGGTCTTGCCGCTCACTATCATGGTGAGCACCGTGATAACCGCTAGCCCTGAGGCGATCATCCCTGCGTAGCCCACGAGGTTTATGAACGCCGTGGTCGCAGTGGCCTGTGTGAGCCACCCCGCCGCCTCCTTCGCCGTCAGGGCGTCGTAGTCGGGGTAGTACCGTTTGATCCAGTTTATGACTTCATTAATCTTCGCGGGATCTTCGACCTTCACGATGACTGAGGTCGAGTAGTCGCCAAGGTCGTAGAACTCGCGGAGGAGATCGATGTCTACCACTATGAACTCGTTCAGTCCCCCTGTCACGGGGGTGCTTATTATGCCCTCCACGGTCAGGCTGTAGCTCCTGTCTTCACGCGCCGTCTTGAGCACGAGCTCTATGGTACGCCCGACGCCGTCGACGCCCAGTTTCTCGGCTACGCTCTCGCCGATGAGGACGCTGCGGGTTGAGATGAATGGGTCCCCCTCTACGACTGAGGCGAGCACGTGTGTTACTTTGGGCTCGTAGCGGGTGTCTACGCCGGCTAGGGGGATCTTGTACACCGAGCTAGTCTGCCCGCCCACCCGGTAGTTCACCTCGTAGGCGATGATGGTTATCCGGGGCGCGGACGCCTCCACGTCGGGGTTCCTAGCCAGCTGCTTGATGATGCTGCTATCCGTCTCGTCGAGAAACTGCTGCTGCTCGTTCTGGATGACGATGTCCCCGTACTGGAAGTTTGTGAGGTCCCGCTCCACGGCGCTGAAGACGCCGCTGAACACCACGTCGTTGAACGTGATGAGGAATATCATGGCGGCCACGGCCATGGACGCCGTGATGAGGCTGCTCCTGCGCTTAAAGAGCAGTCTTCGGGCTATGAGAAAAAGGTAGCTCATGGATTCACCTAAAGTTTCAGGAAACCCGGCGCTATTACAACATTTTGTATTTATGAGACTTGTCGATCTTGGGGTCGATGACGAGCCCGCAGCAGGGCAGTTTCTTGTGCGTCTCGTGGTAGTTCTTGTGGATATCCTCGGCCTCGTAGGACTCGGTGAACGGCTCGACCTAGGTCAATATGGGTTTGTAGTCTCATTTCAGCTCCTTGATGAGCCGTTTCGCGATCTATTCCTGTTCCTTGCTGTGTGTGAATATCACTGACCTGTACTGGAGCCCCTCGGCTTGCCGAATCCCACAGGGACCCCGCTCCGCGGGTCTCTATCACGATACCGTTCACGCTTCGTGCTCATCTCCTGGGGCTTCTCAACCTGTTCCTCGACGCTTACGGGGAGAACCTCAACGGGCGTAGGGCCGGGCTTCAGGTCCTGCGGCGGCGCATTGACCCAGGTTGATGATACTTTGCCTGTCTTGGTTTCCTTTTACTTTGGCTGGCTTGCTTGGGCTCGGCGTCGCTGTTTCTCTCGCTGTCGCGCCTCAGCCTGCTCTAATTCCTGTATGAGCCGCATGTTTCTATGGCCTTTTCGACGGCTTCTCGTGGATCAGACAAGGAATGTCATGCGGCTTGGTTAGACTAAAAAAGATGGTGGATGCCCGGGGCTTCATCTCTACTCCGTCTTCGTGTCCCTCTCGCGCAATTATGTCTTTAACCTGTCTACTTCTCGCCAAAACTCTTCAAGCCGCTGATCTCGCAAGCAGTCGGTTGGAAACGCGAGTGCCTTGAACCCCTTCATATGGCCTTGGTTCAGATCCGCCATGAGACCACCAACACCCCAAACTTTCTATATAAATGTCGCGTAAGACGCTGTTTACTGGTTAGTATAGCTTAAGTTAACGCCTCTTCAAGTCATGCCTGATGAATCCATGACCGAGAACATCTACATCGGCTCCAAACCCATACTGAACTACGTCACCGCCATCGTCACGGCGTTCCAGAGGGCGCCCAGCGTCAACGTCTTAGCGCGGGGACGCGCCATAAGCAGCGCCGTCGACGTGGTGGAGGTATGCAGAAGAAGCTTCCTGAAAGACATGTGTGTCGACGAGATCAAGATAGGCACCGAGCAGATGGGGAGCGACGACGACCTGAGAAACGTGTCCACCATAAACATACAGCTATCTAAAAACAGCTAGTTTTCCATTAGCTGCCGCTGCAGATCGTCTGCGATGAACTCACCGCTGAAAACATCGGCTCTAGCCGCTATGGCTATCTTTGCGGCTAGGCTGCGGGCCCTGCTTCCCCTCCTGCTCCTCGGAGCCCCGTGCACGTAGGGGTGCTGGAACAGCAAGCCGTGCTTCGGCGGCCTCGCCTTAGTCTTGAGCGCCCGGAACATAGCTTTCTCGGCACCGAGCACCTGTATGGTGCTGGCAGGCATCATAGCCATACGTCTGAGGCTCCCCGCCCTCTGGATGAGCCTGGCGCCGAGAACAGGCCCAGCCAGGTACGCCACGTTGGGAGCCATCTCCTCCGTCAGCCCCGATATGTACTCGCTGAGCTCGTCCCTGCCCCTGTACAGGCTGAGGACGTTCTCCGTGAAGGCCATGACAATCGCCAAGTCGTCTGCGTCGAAGGCGGCGCCCATCGAGCCCTCCGCGGCCGCGGCGACCCTCTCGGCGTCCCTCTTCTTGAAGGAGAGCTCCTGGAGCCCCTGGACTGTGATGTTGGACCTGTCCCCGAACACCTTGATTATCTGGGCGTACTCCCTGTGGTCGTCGACTCTCCGCCCCAGCTCAGGGAAGTGGATGCCGTACCACTCCCTCATCCTCCCGGAGAGGCTGTTCAACACGGTGTCCATCTCCACGAGCAGCTGAACCGTCGGCATCAGAAGGCTCTCCCTCTCGGAGAGCGCCTCATGGACCATAGCCTTGGCGACCTCCATGTTCACCGAGTGCGAGAGCTCGCCGAACCTCTCCACGGAGTCTATGAACCCGGCGGCCAACGCCATGCGTTGGATGTTGTCCCGCAGATACTCGCCGGCAGCAGGCATGGCCTCGACGCTTACCCTGAACTCCTGCGCCTCGATTGATTCCATCAGCGCCGCGTTGGGCCCGGTTACCTCCTCGATGCCCAGCCCTCGCAGCTGGTCCAGCACATCGGCGGCCTCCCTCGTCACCTCGCCGCTCCTTAACCGTATCAACGCCTGAGCGATCTGTTTGGCGTCCCTAGGATGATGCGACTCGGCTATGATCTCGTTCTTCTCGTCGAACGCGTGTACGCCGACGATGGACCCAATTATAGTTGCCTTCAGCTGCTTCTCCTCCGAACCTTTATCAGTTTGCTGGGTGAGTACGTAGGGGAGACTTGTCTAAATTAAGCTTAGCCGTGGAGGTAGCCGGGCTAAGGCTTCGGTCCCCCCTCATGAACGCGGCGGGCGTTCTCGGCATGAGCCCTCCCATTCTCAAACGAGTCTACGACAGCGGCGCAGGCGCCGTGGTCACAAAGAGCATCGGCCCGGCGCCTCGAACCGGGCACCCCAACCCTACCCTCGTGAGGGTCTCGTGCGGCGCCCTGAACGCCATGGGGCTGCCCAACCCCGGCGCTGAGTACTTCGCCGACGAGGTCAAGGCCCTCAAGGATATGGGCGTACCGGTCGTGGCCAGCTTCTTCGGCGGCAGCGTCGAGGAGTTCGCGGAGGTAGCGAGCACGCTGTCCAGAGCCGGCGCGGACGCCCTGGAGCTCAACGCCAGCTGCCCCAACGTGCAGGAGGAGCTGGGGATGCTGGCCTCCGACGCCGGGAACGTGGAGAAGGTTACCGCCGCCGTGAGGGAAGAGACCCGTCTGCCCCTGTTCGTGAAGCTGAGCCCAAACGTCACCGACATCAAGGAGACAGCCATGGCGGCTGAGAGGGGAGGCGCAGACGCCATAACGGCGGTGAACACGTTGAAAGGGATGGCGATCGACATCGACTTCAGGAGACCAGTCCTGACGAACACCACGGGCGGCCTGTCCGGGCCCGCCGTGAAGCCCGTCGCCCTCAGATGCGTCTGGGAGGTGGCGGAGGCCGTCGAGGTGCCCGTCATTGGATGCGGCGGCGTAACCACCTGGGAGGACGCGGTCGAGTACCTCCTCGCGGGCGCCTCCGCGCTGGAGATAGGCACCGCGGTGATGACTCACGGCTTCGAGGTCTATGGCCAGGTTAACGAGGGCATCCGTCGCTACCTAGAAGAGAACGGGTTCAGCGGCGTGAAGGAGGTTGTAGGACTTGCACATCAAATCGGAGAAGAACAGGACAGTAGAGCTGACAGATATAGTATCAGAGTGTAGGGACATCTCCTCGCTCCTTTTCCGCGACGAGGAGACCCGCGGCGCCAAGCCGGGCCAATACCTAATGGTGTGGCTCCCCGGGGTGGACGAGGTGCCCATGTCGGTCAGCGCCATAGACATGGACGGCCTGTCCCGCATCACCGTCAGGGGGGTAGGCGAGATGACCATCAGACTCAACGGCCTCAGCCCCGGCGACAGGGTCGGCCTAAGGGGTCCCTTCGGGAACGGCTACACGGTACAAGGAGAAAAGCCGCTTTTCGTGGCCGGCGGCTCAGGGGCCGCGTCCCTGATGCCCCTCGTAGAGGAGATGCATCGGCAGGGAACCACACCTACCTTCGTCCTCGGCGCGAGAAGCGCCGACATGCTCCTGTTCGTGAACAGGCTTGAGGAGACCCTCGGCGAGAACCTCGTCGTGTCCACCGACGACGGTTCGCGGGGCTACAGCGGCTACGCCTCGGGGTACGCCGCTATGCTGATGAAGGAAGACGCGTTCGACATGGTCTACACATGTGGACCCGAGCTCATGATGGCTAAGGTCTACCAGTCAGCCCAGAAGCACGGCTTACCCATACAGGCCAGCCTCGAACGCTACGTGAAGTGCGCCGTCGGGCTCTGCGGCAACTGCGCCATAGGCCCATACAGAGTGTGCAAGGACGGACCGGTCTTCGACGCGGATATGCTCAGCGAGGTCCAAAGCGAGTTCGGCGTGAGCCAGATGGACGCCTCCGGCAGAGTGACTCGGGTGGAACACTGACCAGAGAGATTATCAACCTTAGACCCACCCTCATATCCATAATGCCTGTACGCAACGTGCGAAGACGATACCTGGCTTTACAGGTCCACAGCGAAGCAGATTTGACCGAAGCCGACCTGAGCCACGCCATCTCGGACAAGATCCACCTTCTGTACGGCGTCAAGGGCGCGGCGGAAACGAACTACAGGATGATCGAGTACAACCAGCAGCACAGGCAAGGGATAATCAGGTGCAACCACGACAAGCTCATCGAGACCCGGGCGGCGCTCGCGCACATAACGGCGATTAACGGAGCCCCCGTGTCGGTACAGGTGATCACGGTTTCGGGCACCATCAAGTCACTGAGAAAAAGGCTCACAGAGTAGAGACCCGTCCCACCGACTTACCGTTGTGCCATTCATGCAGTCGTGTTTGAGTCATCTCATATACTAGTATCCGTACAATGATGCAAACGGTGCAGGATTATGGCTGAGATCAAGGTGGAGGACGCGGCTCACGGCTACGTCGAGATGCTGCACAGGCTCGGAGTAGACTACGTATTCAGCTCACCAGGCTCGGAGTTCATACCCCTATGGGAGCACCTCGCCCGGTACAACTCGGAGGGCAAGAAACCCTTCTACCTGAACATCCGGCACGAGAGCGCCGCCCTCAGCATGGCTAAGGGCTACTACATGGCGTCGGGGAGGGCGCAGGTGCTGCTAACACACGTGCTCGCGGGGCTCCTGCACGGAGCCATGGAGCTCAAGGCCGCCTACACCGATCAGATCCCACTGCTCCTCATGGTGGGCCAGAACAGGACCCATGACGGGGAGGTCTACGGCGGAACCCCTGGCCCCCACTACCTGAGCTTCACCGAGGTCGGGGGCCAGCAACGCCTCGTTCAGCCCTACGTGAAGTGGGGAGACTCCCCCGAGACCAACGCCAACATCCTCGCGACCATCCAGAGGGCGTACCAGATCGCCTCAAGCGAAGTAAAAGGCCCTGTGCTCCTCAGCGTCTCTAGGGAACTGCTCTTCGAGAAGACAGACACCATGAGGCTGCCGCCTAAGTACGTTCTGCCTACACCCATGACGGCTGAACCCAAAGTCCTGCATGAGCTGAAGGAGATGCTGGTGATGGCCGAGAACCCCCTGATCTACACGAGGTACCTTGGACGAAGCCATGGAGCGGTGGCCTCTCTCGTCGAGCTGGCCGAGCTGCTGAGCGTCCCCGTGTTCGAGACCCCCGGCTACATGAACTTCCCCACGAACCACAGACTCCACATGGGAACCAGCGTCTCTCCCTACCTAAAGGAAGCCGACCTCCTGCTAGTCATCGACAGCAGCTCCTGGCCGCCGTGGTATCCCCCGGGGAGCATCCGAGGGAGTACCAAGGCGAAGATAGTCTTCATGGACATCGACCCCCTACAGCTCAAGTACCCCACGTACGGGTACCCGGCGGACCTGCTCGTTAAGGCAGACTCAGGCGTGGCGATACCTCAGCTCGTGGAGCTCATCAAAGCGGAGAAACTGGACGAGGCCATGGTTCAGGCGCGCAGCGAACGGTGGGCGGCTGAGCACAAGCGTATGAGGGACGAGCTTGAGAAGAAGGCTCTCGCCGTCAAGGACGAAACCCCCATCGACCCCAGGTGGCTCAGCTACTGCATAGACCAGGTGATCGACGAGAACACAGTCATAGTAAACGAGACAATAACCCATGGCAGCATGATCCACCAGTACATCGAGAGGAACCGTGTGGTCCCCGGGACGCGGTACGAGTCCACAGGCCCGGTGGCGCACACGGGCCTCGGCCAGGGGATGGGAATAGCCCTCGGAGTCAAGCTCGCCGACACGGACAAGACCGTGATAGCCCTCGAAGGCGACGGCACCTTCAACTACAACCCGGTGCTGGCGTGCCTCGGGGCATCCCAGGAGCACGGCATCCCCTTCATGACAGTCATCTACAACAACGGGTGCTACGCCGCCATGAAGGGCCACGCACGGTACTACCCAGAGGGGCACTCTGTGACGCGCGACCAGTACTACGGCGTCAGCTGCGGACCCACACCCGGCTACGCCAAACTCGTCGAGGCCTACGACGGCTACTCGGAGACCGTGGAGGACCCCAAAGAGGTTAAACC
>CAZCKR010000072.1:0-8740 GCA_964499305.1 uncultured Candidatus Bathyarchaeia archaeon
TAGAGTTGAATCATACGAGGCTACATCAGATCCCTATAGTGTTTCCCGAGCTCGCCCGCGAAGTTCTCCGGAAGCCTCCTAAACTTCCCCACCTCCGCTATCTCGTGGCTCTCGTGGTGATCCGGTTCAGACACGGCCTCTCCGTGGAATACGATGCCGTACCACTCCGCTCTCTTCTGCCCCTCCCACAAATGATCGTAGTGGAAGACTTTGTAGAGGCCCGTGACCCTTACATCCATTCCAGTCTCCTCATGGACCTCTCTGACGGCGGCCTCCTCGAAGGTTTCGCCTTTCTCGACCTTACCGCACGGCGTGGTCCAGTCTTTCTTCTTAACGCCAGGTAAATCATAGGTGTGTCTCACCAGCACATACTCGTCGTCCTTCGTCTTGACGAGTGTGCAGACGCCGTAGACAGGCTCATCCTTTCTAATTTGGTATGAGTCGAGATTCTGGATTACGTTGACTACCTCTACTTGCTGGTATCTATCGAATAGATCGTAGATTATATCGGGCAGCTCCAAGACTTCGTCTCTACCTGCGAGTTGACAAGCATATATATTGTCTCATGAAGCTGCCACATTTTCACTTCTCTCCCTCCTCGGCTGGGCTGCGCGCACCTTAAATCCGCTCCCCGCCGGAGAGCCCCTGAGAGAATGGTCCACACGTCCACCCGTGACGCCCGCCCCGCTGAAGCCTTCGAGACCGCGCTGAGCGTGCTGCGGAGGCGGGCCAACCAGCGCCGCGTATCCACGGGCAGCCCGGCCCTCGACTCCCTCATAGGCGGCCTGGAGCCGGGGATGTTCTACCTCTTCTACGGCGGCTGCGAGGAGGAGCAGGTGGACCGGCTCCTCCATAGGCTCGTCTTCGAGGCGGTGAGGCCCAGCGGCGGCGACCCCGGCCAGGCCGTCTACGTGGTCTGCGGCAACTACAGGCGCAGCAGATCCATCATGGACGTGGACTTCCTGGTCTCCCTCGCCGTCGAGGCGGGGCTGGACCCCGAGCACGTGGTCCCGGGGATACACGTGGTCTGCGCGTTCTCCGAGAGACAGCTCATCAAGGCCCCGGGCCTCGTGGACGAGATACTGGGGCGAGCGGGCCCCGTCGACCTGGTCGCCGTCCAGCAGATATCCAAGATATTCCACGGACCCCTCTCGGTGAAGCGGGAGAGCCCCTGGGAGTTCACCGGAGTCGTCTCCAGGCTCCGGGAGACCTGCCAGAGGCTCGGCATCCCGCTGGCGGCCACCTGCCGCCCCGCCGGCAAGAGCAGGAGGGCTCCGCCGCCGGAGGGAGGCAGCTACCTCAGGCACGCGGCCAACGTCATGGTGTACCTGAGGCCGATGCAGGGCGGCCTGCTCTCGGCTCACCTGGTCAAGCACCCCGACTCCGCCCGCAGGGGCCGGGTGGTTTCCTTCAGCGGCGAGGAGGCGCGGTTCTGGGCAGAGTGATGAAGGGCTCCATGCGGACCCGGCTCCAGGACACCATGGCGCAGCTCAAGGCCAGGTACAGGGAGGCCCTCAAGGACGAGGCGCTGCAGGCGGCGTTCGACGAGCTGTGGCCTGTCTGGTCCAGCGAGATGGGGGCCATGATCTACAGCGAGGTGCTCTCCACCCTGGACCTGCTGCTGCTGACGGCGGCGGCGGACAACCGCAGGGAGATAGAGGAGATCAAGCGGCAGCTCTCAGGGGGGCCCCGCGTCGAGGGTTGAGGGGTGGCTCCTCGACGTCAAGATTAGGGGCAGCCAGGCCGCCCTCTGGGTCAAGGAATCGAGCGGTAAGCGGGTCAGGCTCCTCGACACGTATCACCCGGACCTCTTCCTGGAGCCCACCGTAGAGCCCGAGCGCCTCATGTACCTCCTGGAGGAGAAGGACGACCTCCCCTCTGTCACCATGGAGCGCAGGGTCTCCTCCATAAAGGACATGAGCACGGCCACGGTGCTCCGCGTCAAGGTGGACGGCGTAGCCAGGTACCGCAGGGCAGTGTCTCACTTCGAGTCCTCCGAGTACGTGAAGGCCCTATACGACGTGGACATGACTCACACCCAGAGGTACCTCTGCGACAGGCGGCTGGTCCCCTTCGCCAGAGTGTCCGCCGACGTGGACAGGCGCCGCCGGCTGCGAAGCATAGAGTCGTATACGCCGGGCTTCGAGGCGGAGCCGCCCCCCTTCCGGGTGCTGTGGTTCGGCATAGACTGGGGTGAGGACGCCGTCGAGGTCGCCGAGCCCGAGGGCTACGTGTTCGGCGGCGCCGGCGGCCGCGCCCTCAGGGACTTCCTGGAGTACGTCAGGGACTACGACCCAGACATACTCGTCTGCGGGACCCGGGACCTCCACGACCTCCTCACGTATAGCGAAGCCAACCGGGCCCACAGGCTGGGGACGCTGGAAGGCGGCGAGGCCAGGCTGTGGAAGGGCAGGCTCCACGTCACCTCCCGGACCTACGAGAGCATAGGCCTGGCGGGGGTCACGGAGCGGGTCCAGTACACCCGGGAGGCGCCGCACATGGCTTCCGAGTGGGGCAGCGGCCGCGCCATCGAGAGCAGGCAGTGCTACGAGGCCAGGAGCCGCAGCATACTCATACCCAGGTCCGGGGACTTCCAGCCCGTCATGACTCTGGAGGAACTGCTCCGGCTGGACCACGGCGGCCTCATACTGACGCCCGACGTGGGGCTCCACGAGGACGTGGGGGTGCTGGACTTCGACAGCATGTTCCCCAGCCTCATGGTGAAGCACAACATAAGCTACGAGACGGTGCGCCGGGACGCGGACGAGGGCTTCGTGATAGACTTCACCCGGGAGGCCCTCCAGCGGCGCCTCCACTACAAGTACAGGAGGCGGGGGCTGGAGGAGGGGTCACAGGAGTGGCGGTGGTGCGACGGCCGCCAGAGCGCCCTCAAGAGCATCCTCTTCTGCACCTACGGCTACAGCGGCTGCTGGGCCAACAGGTTCGGCAACTTCGACACCTTCATGGAGATCAACAGGGTGGCCCGGGACAGCCTCGTGGCGAGCATGAACATAGCCCGGGAGCACGGGTACAGGGCCGTCTACGGCAACAACGACAGCCTCTTCCTCAAGCGCCTCGGCGCCTCGCGGCGCGACTTCGAGGAGCTGGCCCGCGTCGTCACTGAGCGGGTGGGGCTCCCCATGTCCGTCGAGAACGTGTTCAGGTACCTGGTGCTTCTGCCCCAGAAGAACGAGCTGGGCATGGGCGCCGCCAACAGGTACTACGGCAGGACCCTGGAGGGCCGCTGCGTCTACAGGGGCATAGAGACACGGAGACGCGACACCGCGCCCTACGTGGCTAGGGTGCAGAGGGAGGTCATAGACGCCCTCCTGGGGCATGGCTCCGCCGAGGAGGTAGCCACCGAGGGCGTGGAGCAGGCGCTGGAGGTCCTGGACCTTGCGTGCCGCCGCATCCGCAGGGGCAGGGTGCCCCACGAGGAGCTGCGCATCACGACCACCCTCAGGCGGCGGCCCAGCGAGTACAAGGCCAAGCTGCCCCACGTCGCCGCGGCGGAGGCCCTGGGCATGGCCAAGATGAGGGTCGAGGAGAGGACGCCGATAGAGTACGTCTACGTTGACGCGGGGCACAGCAACCGGTTCCGCAGGGTACGGCCCGCGCTCTACGGGGGTAAGGTGGACGCCGACAAGTACGTGGACCTGGTCACGGAGGCGGGGCGCAGCGTGCTCCTACCCTTCGACGCCGACCTGGACCGGGGCCGGGGACGGCAGCTCAGCCTAAAAGAGTTCACGTGAGCCCGGGGAAACCTTCTATACGCTCCACGGCGCATTCAACCCATGTTCGACGTCATCCTCAGAGGTGGCAGGGTGGTGGACGGCACCGGCAACCCGTGGTTCCGCGGCGACGTCGCCGTCAAGGATGGGCGGATAGCCGACGTTGGGCACGTGGAAGGCGACGCCGAGACCGTGATCAGGCTCGACGGCGAGACGGTCGCGCCGGGTTTCATTGACACCCACAGCCACTCCGACCTGTTCCTATTATCCGAGCCGCTCGCCGAAGCCAAGATCATGCAGGGGATAACCACCGAGATCGTGGGACAGGACGGCCTAGGCGAGGCCCCTATAAAAGAAGCCGATGTCGCGGAGTGGAGAAGGTACCTCTCAGGGCTGAACGGCGACCCAGACCTAGATTGGACCTAGAGGACCATGGGTGAGTACTTCTCCGCCCTGGAGGAAGCCAGGCCTTCCATCAACGTGACGAGTCTCGTCGGCCACGGCAACCTCAGGCTTGCCGCCATGGGGATGGACGACAGACGCCCTGACGCGGAGGAGCTCGCGGAGATGAAGCGGCTCCTCGCCGAGAGCCTACGGGATGGCGCAGTCGGCCTCAGCACCGGCCTCATATACGCGCCGTGCATCTACGCGGACACCGCGGAGCTCACTGAGCTCTGCAAGGTGACAGCCGCCTACAGAGGAGTCTTCGTCGTCCACATGAGGAACGAAGGCGACACGCTGCTGGAGAGCGTAGACGAGGTGGTCGATGTGGGCGAAGCCTCAGATGTCCACGTCCATGTGAGCCACTTCAAGGCGAGCGGCGAGGCCAACTGGGGCAACTCGGTCCACTCGCTGGAGCGGCTGGAGAAAGCCAAGGCACGCGGCGTCCAGGTATCCTTCGACCAGTACCCGTACACGGCGGGCAGCACGTTCCTAAGCAGCCTCCTACCCACCTGGGTTCACGCCGGGGGCGTCGATATGCTGCTGGAGCGCCTCAGGGACCCCAAAATAAGGCAGAGGATAAGGCAAGAGTACAAGGCTGGCAAGTCGAGGACCCCCCGGTGGGACAGGCTGCTCGCCACCAACCTGCAGACGGATGAGAACACGGTATACGAGGGCAAGACAATGAAGGAGATAGCAGAGGCCCGGGACCAGACGGAGGTAGACGCGTTGATGGACGTCGTGCTGGAGGAGAGGAACGCCGCCTCCATGATCAGCTTCACCATGGGCGAGGAAGACGTCACCAGGATAATGGCCCACCCCCTCGGCACCGTGTGCACAGACGGCCTCCTCCTCGGGAAACCCCACCCCAGGGCCTACGGCGCCTTCCCCAGGGTGCTCGGCAAGTACGTACGAGAAGGCGTGCTCAGGCTGGAGGACGCGGTGCGGCGCGTGACAAGCCACCCCGCCCAGATATTCGGTCTACGAGATAGAGGGCTGATAAGGCCTGGTTATATGGCAGACGTCACGGTGTTCGACCCCAAAACCATCGAGGACCTTTCGACGTACAAGGACCCGAGGCGTCACCCGAGGGGAATAACCCACGTCATGGTGAACGGCGTCCTTACGAAGGACGACGGCAAGCATACGGGGGCTAGGGCCGGCCGGGTTCACCGCCACAAACCCTAGAACAACGCCCGTGTTCACCGCCTATGCTCACGTTTTTACACGCATAACGTTCCTTCTATCACATGTCGATCGGAATCAAGGGGAAATGGGTCATCGCCCACGACGGCTCCGAGCACAGGCTCCTCAGGGACGGCGTCGTGGTGACCGAAGGAAAAAGGATCAAGCACGTGGGGAAGAGCTACCGGGGCGACGTGGACACTTGGATAGAAGCCTCGCACCACGTCGTCATCCCCGGCATGATCTGCACCCACACCCACGCCAGCACAGCCCCCAAGGACAAGAGCTTCATCGACGACACCGGCGCAAGGCACTTCTACATGAGCAGCCTCGGCGAGAACCTCACCGCCCTAGGCAAGAGCATCCGACCCGAAGACTACCACGTCTTCGCCAGGTACAGCATGGCCGAGCTTTTGAAGAGCGGCTGCACCACCATGCTGGAGATAGGGATGGTGGGCACCCTGGGAGCCGAGGCTGCCGTCAATCACATAGGCGAGCTGGGGATACGCGCCGTCGAGGGCTGCAACATAGAGGACGGCGCATGGACCCGTAGCCAGGGCGCCAACCTAGAGACCGAATGGCTTGGTGTGGAGCACGGCTTGAAGCTCCTCGACGAGGCCGAGCGCTTCGTGAAAAGGTACGACGGCGTCCTCGACGGCAGGCTCGTCGCCGCCCTCTACCCCAGCACGGTGGACAAGGTGAGCGGCCCCCTCCAGAAAGCGGTGAGGGAGAAGGCGGACGAGCTCAAGTGCACTGTTTCCATCCACGCCGCCCAGTGGGTCGTCGAGTTCCAGAACATGCTCAGGATGTACAGGAGGACGCCCATCGAGTATCTCAGCGACACCGGGCTCCTCGGCCCCGACCTCATCATCGGCCACGGCTGGGCCGTAGCGGGGCACCCCCTCCTCGCGTACCCGGCTGTTGGCGGAGGCGACCTGGAGCTGCTGGCTAAGAGCGGCGCCACGGTGAGCCACGACCCCCTGGTGTTCACCAAGAGGGGGAACAAGATGCACAGCCACAGCGGCTACCTCGCGGCGGGGGTGAACGTAAGCATAGGCTGCGACACCAGCCCCCAGGACATGCTCAACGAGATGCGGATGGCTAGCTACATGAGCAAGACCGCGGACTGGAGCTGCTTCAGCGGTAGCGCCCGCGAAGTGTTCACCAGCGCCACCCTCGGCGGCGCCAAGGGGCTCCGCAGAGACGACCTGGGACGCATCGCCGCCGGCGCCCTCGCCGACATAGCCGTGGTCGACATGGAGACACTGAACAACGTGCCGTGCAGGGACCCCGTGAAGAACCTGGTGAACGCCGCCACACGGCAAGACGTCAGGTACGTCATGGTCGACGGCGAGATGGTGGTAGAGGACGGCGTGCTCCTCACATTAGACGAGGAGGAGCTGGTGAGGCAGGTCCAGAGGACGACCGAGGCTATCTGGGACAGGATACCCGAGAACCACTACCTGGGGCAGACAAGCGACGAGGTGAGCCCCCAGAGCTTCAGACCCTGGGAGCCATAACCCCTTTTTTGGGTCTCATCTCGGTTTGCAGAGTATCTCCTTGATCTTCCTGCCCTCTCTCTTAGACTGGAGGGCCGGCATATCGAAGTCGAAGAAGTCCTTTCTCTCCACGGCTTCGATGATGATGGCGGTGTCCGCGCCTCCCCCCTCTTCGAAGCCGTATCTGCCGGTCCCCGCTACGGCGATGACCTCCTCCCCGGCGGCAAGTATCCCGAGATCGGTGGCGATCAGGGTCATCTCCACGCAGACCTTCATCCCCTCGCAGAACCTCCTCAGTACCTCCCACGCCGTCTCCGGGTAGGAGAAGTCGTAGTCGGAGTTGAACACTGCGTGGTGTCCACCGTCCACGAGGCTCTGATACACCTCGTCCGGGAACTCCTCCCTCTTGCCGCCGACCACGATGAAATTATAGCCTCCGTCAAACACCTCGAAAGCCTTCCTTATGGTGTGCCCGAATGTAGAGGCTATCACCACCGTTCGGACCCCTGTCTCGACGGCTCTCCTCTTTGCGATCCTAAGTGTATCATCCGTGTTTATGATGCCCATCTCTTTGAAGTAGGTGATTTTTTCCTCCAACTCGACAACAACTCAAACTTGTCTTAATAAATAGACTCAAAAGAGTTCCTCTATTCACACGGAAATCAGCGGTGCATGGAAACGTCGTATGGGAAAGTGGAAATATTTCATATCCACATTCATTGGTGATTGTGTTGGTTCAGATAGCTGAGATAAGCTGGGCTGACGCCTAGAAGGTTTTCGAAGGCTTCGACACGGCTCTCGTGCCCGTAGGCGCGACTGAGCAGCATGGGCCCCACAACCCTCTGGGGACGGACCACCTGCTCGCAGAGGCGTTGGCGAGACGCGTAGGAGACATGACGGGAGTCCCGGTGGCCCCCATGGTACCAGTCGGGATATCGGAGCACCACAGACAGTTTCCGGGCAGCCTATGGGTGCCCGTGAACGTCTTCAAGGACTACATGCTCGCCGTCGCCCTGTCGGTGACATGTCACGGCCCATCGAAGATCGTCTTCGTTAACGGGCATGGAGGCAACAACTCGGCTATACTCGAGGTCTGCGGCGTGCTTCGACGCGACTACGACGTATTCGGGTGCATGCTCAACAGCTACCCGCCTGGACTGGATGGGCACGCCGGTATGGATGAGACCAGCCAGAACCTGTACTTCCACCCCCACCTCGTGGACATGGGGAAGGCGGTCGACACCCCCCAGAACAAGACGCTCGGACCGTTCGAGCTGACTGGATACAACCGTATGGGCCCGGCGTTGATACCGTGGGACACCCCGGACCTGACGGACACGGGGGTGATGGGCTCAGCTGGCACCACCGTCAGGTCCACCACGGCCTCCGCCGAGCGAGGCAAGGAGATTATGGAGCCCTACATCGACGAGGTCGCAGAGTTCGTCGAGGATCTGAAGAAGGCGGAGCTGTCCGGGCTCCTGTGTAAGCCACACAAGTAGCGGGCTAGGATGAGGCGTAGAGGCTCATCCACTCGGTGAACCCGGCCTTCTCCACACAGTCGTAGCCGATGAGCCCATCGTTTTTATGCGGATGGTTCTTAATGGTGCGTATGCACATCTCGAGCTGCTCCTTTTAGTTGCCCCCATATTATATCTGGGTGCTCCGGGTCTGGTTTTTTTGACCATTCCGGGTAGCTGGGGCGGTGGGCCTCGTGCATGGTGAGCCTGTAGAGGGCTCGGTAGCAGGTGAGGGCTTGGCTGAGGTCTTCCCTGGTTTCGAGGTGCTGCCTGAGTCTGAGCTGTAGACCGATGATGGCTTCAGGAACTTCTTTTTCGGTGAGCTGGTGTCTGCGCGCCATGGATGATGATTAACTGTACAGTTATT
>CAZCKR010000073.1:0-8736 GCA_964499305.1 uncultured Candidatus Bathyarchaeia archaeon
CGTAAAAGACTAGGTATATATGTCGGAAACCTGTATGGTTCAAACGTCTGGGAAGAAGAAAAATGACGACAGCATACGACGTACCGGCTGACGTGCTGATAGATCGGCTCTCAGGGTATTTCAAGGAGAACGTTAGAGACATCCAGCCGCCGGAGTGGTCAGGCTACGTGAAGACGGGAAGCCACGTTGAACGAGTGCCTCAGAACCCGGACTGGTGGTACGTGAGGAGCGCGTCCATCATACGGAAGCTCTACATGAACGGCCCCGTAGGAGTCTCAAGGCTCAGGAAGGAGTACGGCGGGAGGAAGAGGAGAGGCGTCAGACCCGCCCACTTCGCCAAGGCCGGCGGCAACATCATAAGGACCATACTTCAGCAGCTTGAACAGGCCGGCCTTGCCCAGAAACAAGGCATCAAAGGCAGAACGGTTACCGGTAAGGGACGCAGCCTTCTGGACGCCATGAGCACCCAGATAAAGAGAGACCTGGACAGGGAGCGTCCAGAGCTCAAGGATTACTAAGTGAAAGTCGATGTCTTCAGACGAGGAGCTTGAGAGGCTAAGGCAGCAGCGGATGGCCCAACTCCAGTCTCAGCGGGCCCAGCAGGAAGAGGCCGTGCAGGCACAGCAGGAAGTTGAGGCCCAGAAGCAAGGCATCCTCCGAAAGATCCTCACACCTGAAGCGAGGCAGAGGCTGACGAACGTGAAGCTAGTGCAGCCCGAGTTCGCGGCGCAGATTGAGCTGCAGCTCATACAGATAGCGCAGACGGGGCGCGTGGCTCTGCCAATCACAGACGAAGTCTTGAAGAAGCTGCTCGCTCAGATACAGAGCCAGCAGACGAAGAGGGACATAACAATAAGGAGAGTATAGGAAAATGGCTAGAAACAAGCATCTCGCGTACAAGCTCCGCCTCTCGAAGGCGGGGAAGGCAAAGAAGTCGGTGCCCGCCTGGATCATCGCCAAGACCAGGGGCAAGGTCAGGTGGAGCCCTAAGAGCAGAAGGAACTGGCGTAACAGGAAGCTACGTCTCTAGGAGAAGTCAGTTATGTCTGAACAGGAAAGAGTATACACGGTCCCTCTTGGAAGGGCCTGGATCGCCCAGAGATACAGGAGAGCCGAGAAAGCCATGATGGTGCTCAGGAAGTTCACGGAGCGCCACATGAAGCCCACCGAGGTGATCATCGATCCCACAGTCAACGAGTACATCTGGGCCCGGGGAATCAAGAACCCGCCGCGGAAGATCCGGGTCAAGATGACTAAGGACGACGAGGGCGTAGTCGTGGTGGAGCTGGCGGAGGCAGAGCAGTGAGCGCCAAGATTTTCAGGGTCAAGGGCGAGATCATGAAGAAAAAATTCTTCGAGCCCCTCACCTTCGACAAGCTGGTGTCGGCTGCCAAAGAGGAGCACGCAGTGGAGAGGATCTACAGCGAGATGGGGAGCCGCCACCGAGCTAAAAGGCATCAGATCTCAATACAAAGCGTAGTGGAAGAGCAGCCAGAGGGGTAGACTGTTGAGCCAGCAGGAGAAGGAGAAGCAGCTTAGGCGCCTCGTCACCGAGATGAGGATGATGGAGGGCTCCGTCGATGCGCTCAACCAGAGGCTTCAGTTTCTCACCGCTTCCATATCTGAGCTCCGGCTGGCGCAGGGCTCGCTCAAGGATTTAAAAGGCATCAAGTCCGGGAACCCGCTCCTCGTCCCTGTGGGGGGAGGCGTGTTCATGGACGCCCAGCTCGGAGACATCAGCAAAGTCGTTGTGGGTATAGGGGCGGACGTCTCCGTGGAGATAGACTACGATGAAGCCTTCGAGGAGATAGGTGAGCGGCTCCAGGAGGTGGAGCAGGCGCAGGGCGCCGTCCAGCAGCAGCTGGGCCAGATACTCGCCCAGCTCGAGTCCCATCAGGGGATGGCGGAAAGGTTATCGATGGAGATCCAGAACGCCTTCCAGGGTGCCTAGTAGTGTTCGAGAAGCTCCGTCAGGGACTAAAAGGCATAGTAAACAGGATTAACAGTTCTGGGCTGACGGAGAAGGATCTGGACCCGATTCTATGGGATCTGCAGCTTCAGCTCATAGGGAACGACGTTTCAGTCGAGGTCGCGGAGAAGGTCTGCAGCGAGCTCAAGGAGAGGCTTCTCGGCGAGGACGCACCACGGTTCGGAGACAAGTCCAAGCTGATCCATGACTCTCTCAAGGCGTCTCTGGAGTCTGTGATGAACGGCTCAGGCAGGTTGGATTTGCTTAAACTCGTGTCCGAGGCTAAGGCGAGGGGTGAGCCCTTCGTCGTCATGTTCGTAGGCATCAACGGCACAGGCAAGACCACCACCATAGCGAAGATGTCTAGGCTGCTCATGGACAAAGGATTCACCGTCGTCCTCGCCTCCGCGGACACCTACAGGGCTGGTGCCATCGAGCAGCTTGAGGAGCATGGGCGGCGCCTCGGCGTCAAGGTCATCAGGCACAGGTACGGCTCCGACGCGGCGGCTGTGGGCTTCGACGCAGTCGAGCACGCCAAGGCCCGGGGCGTCGACGTGGTTTTGATCGACACCGCTGGGCGGATGCAGACGAACCGGAACCTCATGGACGAGCTCCAGAAGATGAAGCGCGTGGTCCAGCCAGACTTCACAATAATGATACTGGACAGCCTCATAGGCAACGACGCCACGGAGCAGGCCATGACCTTCAACGACCGCGTCGGGTTCGACGCAGCGGTTCTCACCAAGGTCGACGCAGACGCCAAGGGAGGCAGCAGCCTCAGCGTCAGCTACTTAACCGGTAAGCCCGTCATATACGTGGGTGTCGGCCAGGAGTACAAGGACCTGCAGCCCTTCGACGTGGAGTGGTTCGCGGAGAGGCTTCTCGAGAATACGTAAACTTTAACTAGAGATCATTGTTTGATAGGGTGAAAACGATGGGACTTAACGAGTTCTTCCAGAACGCGGACAGGCTGCTGAGGACGCTTACGCGGCCAGACTGGAAGACCTACTGGATGAGCATCAAGATAGTGTTCGCCGGCATCGGCGTCCTGGGTGCGGTTGGTTTCCTCGTGAGGCTCATCTCCGTCACGCTGCAGGGCGGGACAGGCGTATAGACCTTCTATAAACCATACAGTTTTACCGTTGGTTCTGCTCGAATTCCTTGTTGTAGGGGTACTTATAGTAGAAAAAGTACACCAGGACGATCATGAACCCGACCGCGACCACGAGGACCTCCTCGAACTCGAACAGCAGCACCGCGACGTCGTGGGTCTCTGTCATGACCAGAGACTTCAAGGCTGATAGGAACCCCAAATTATTCACCTTTCACATGTATTCCATTGCCGCGTCTTATGTATGTTCCCAAATAGCGGCCTTTCAGCAATATTAATATCTTTGCACCCTACAAAGCATGGTGCATTAGGCGTGGTCTAGTTGTCCGAAAGAACGGTGAGAACATCCTTGTACGCGGTGAAGGTCACTAACGGCCAGGAGCGCACTGTATCCATGATGCTGTCGGACAAGGCGAAGGTGGAAGGGCTGCCCATAGCGGCCATACTGGCGCCGGCCGAGCTAAAAGGATACATCATCGTCGAGGCCGAGAGGCCCCACATAGTGGATGAGCTCATCAGGGGTATGCGCCACACGCGTGAACGCGTGCAGGGCACCATCAGCCCGGACGAGGTGGACCACTACATCGAGACCAGGCCAGTGGTTGAAGGCTTGGAGGAGGGGACCCTGGTCGAGGTGATCGCCGGCCCCTTCAAGGGGATGCAGGCCCGCGTCGTGAGGGTCGACGTCACCAAGGAGGAGGTCACCATCGAGATACTTGAGGCCGCGTTCACGCTGCCTATCACGGTACACGCCGACTACGTGAGAGAACTGAAAGGAGTAAAGATGTAATGGTAGAGAAGACTTTCAACTTCATCGTCAACGGAGGCAAGGCCACGGGTGGCCCGCCCATCGGCCCCGCGCTGGGCCCCATGGGCGTCAACATAATGGCAATCGTAAACAAGATCAACGAGGAGACGGCGGAGTACGACGGGCTCCCGGTCCCGGTGGACGTGACCATAGACACCGACTCCAGGGTGTTCTCGGTGAAGGTAGGCATGCTCACCACCTTCGCGCTGATCAGCCAGGCCACGGGAATCGACAAAGGGTCAGGTGAGCCGAACACAAGCTTCGCCGCCGACCTCAGCTTCGAACAGCTCATCGGCATCGCCAAGAAGAAGCGAGAGGGGATATACGCGTCGGGCATGAGGGCCGCTGTGCGGGAAGTGCTAGGCACGTGCCAGAGCGCCGGCGTAACCGTCGACGGCCGCCACGCCAAGGAGGTTCAGGACGCCATCCTCGCAGGCGAGTACGACGAGCAACTGACGAAGGCTGAATAAACCTTTATAACTTATCTCTGGTGAGAAAGAGAGGAACCATCAATGTCTCTCCCAAGGAAACAGATACTTGAAGCAATTGCGAAGGCGAGGGAGGCAGCCACGGCTCGTAACTTCGAGCAGAGCTTCGACCTCGCCGTGAACCTCAGGGAGCTCGACATGAACAGGCCTGACAACAGAGTCAACCTCCGGGTCCAGCTGCCTAACGGCGTCGGTGCCCGGAAGGTGCTCGTATTCGCCTCGGGCGACCTCGCGCTGAGAGCAAGGAGGGCAGGAGCGGACGCAGTAGTAGAGCCCGCTGAACTTGATCAGCTCGCGACGGACAAGAAAGCCGCGAAAAACGCGCTTAAAGATTATGACGTGTTCGTCGCTGAGGCACCGATGATGCCAACAGTAGGTCGTGTCGCAGGCCCGATACTGGGCCCGAGGGGGAAGATGCCCACCCCCGTGCCGCCGCAGGCGCCCATAGACAACATAATAGAACGCGAGCGCCGAACGGTTGTGCTACGCAGCAGGGACAAGCCGTTTGTCCACTGCATAGTCGGAAGGGAGGAGATGAGCGACGAGGGCGTCGCCCAGAACATCGAGGCGGTCATGACTAACCTGACCGGCGCGACGAAGCGTGGCTTCGCGAACATACGGAGTGTGTTCCTGAAGCTCACCATGGGCGACACCGTCAAGGTGTACTAGGTGAAGACCATGAGCAGCCACATCCCATCCGAGAAAACCGAGACGGTTCAGGAGACTGTCGAGCTACTGAACGAGTACAACATAATCGCCGCCGCCGACCTGAACAAGGTCACCAGCGCCATGCTCCAGGACATGAGGAGGCAGCTCCGAGGACGCCTCAAGTTCAAGGTCCTCAAGAACACCCTCATGAGGATCAGCATGGAGCAGGCCGGGAAGGAGGGCCACGACGCCTTCATGGAGCAGGTCGCGGGGCCCAACGTCTTCATGTTCACCAACGGCAACCCCTTCAAGGTCGCCATGGAGCTGGACGCCAACAGGGTCAGGGTGTTCGCCAAGGCCGGGGACCTTGCGCTCGACAACATCGTACTCAGCGCCGGTAACACCGGCCTCAGCCCAGGCCCCCTCATAGGCAAGTTCGGGGTCCTAGGCGTGAGGACTAGGATAGAGGGCGGCAACATCTGGGTGACACAGGACACCACCGTGTGCAGGGCGGGTGAGCCGATCAACGAGGATCTGGTCGACCTGCTTCAACGCATGGGTGTAAGGGCCTCGGAGATGGGTCTCCGGGTGAAGGCGGTCTACGAGAGAGGCGACATCATACCCGGCGACGCGCTGATACTCGACCTAGACGACTACCGTAGCAGGCTGGAACAGGCCATAGGCGGGGCCTTCAAGGTGGCCGTGGAGGCGGCGTACTACACGCCGGCGACCGTGCCGACCATCCTGGCGAAGGCGTTCCAGCAGGCGCGTTCAGTGGCCTTGGAGGCCGAGTGGGCCACGAAGGACACAGTAGAGCTGCTGATAACGAGGGCGAACTCTCAGGCTCGTTCTCTTGCCAGCATGGTAGGCAAGAAGATGGCCGGGCAGTAGGCCAACCATTTTTCACTACATTTATCGACCATCATATCATAGTATACTGTATGTGTGACTCCGATCCTCTGAGAAGGTACAAGGAGAAGAGGGACTTCACCGGTACGCCTGAGCCGTCCCCTGAGGTGGAGGAAGGAGGCGGGGAGCCCATCTTCGTAGTACAGAAGCACGACGCCAGCAACCTTCACTACGATCTGCGGGTAGAGTCTGGGGGCGTGCTGAAGTCATGGGCCGTGCCCAAGGGGCCCTCCATGGACCCCAAGGTGCGGAGGCTCGCCGTCCCCACGGAGGACCACCCCATGGCGTACGCCGACTTCGAGGGAGTGATCCCTGAGGGACACTACGGGGCCGGCACGGTCATCGTCTGGGACCGAGGCACGTACCGTAACACCAAGGGGGAGGACGAGTCACTCGAGGAGAACCTTGAGGCGGGCCACGCCACGCTATGGCTCGAAGGAACCAAGCTGAGGGGAGGGTTCGCCCTCATCAGGACGGCTGGAGGCGAGAAGCCGCGCTGGCTCTTCTTCAAGATGAAGGGCGACGAGGCGAGACCGGGCTCAGATGTCTTGGCGGAGATGCCCAACTCGGTGAAGACGGGCCGGAGCCTCGTGGAGGTGGCTGAGCAGGAGGAGCCCTCCGACCTCAGCGACTTCGCCTAAGCTTATAGCCGATACCACTTCCATGATACCCATGAAGAGCGTAACGGTTGCCCAGTCCTCCGTCGACGTTGGCGACCCCCACATCTGCAGCGACTCCGCGAACAGAAACAGCTTGGTCTACTCGATATACGAGCCTCTGGTAACTAGAGACGACTCAGGGCGCTTCCGCCCAAGTCTAGCGGTCCGATGGGCAGTGGAGGCTGACGGCCTCACCTGGGTCTTCAGGCTGAGGGAGGGCGTCGAGTTCCATAACGGCGACGCCATGAACGCCGAGGACGTCGTGGCCAGTCTCAAGAGAGTCGTGGACCCCAGCGTAGGCGGCGCCTACGGCACTCAGGGAGTCTACGCAGGCTACATAGGTGACGCGAGGTATCAAACCCCTCGGAGAGACACCGTTAAGATAGTCACCGGGGAGCCCATCGCCGACCTCCTGGATCTTCTATGCGAGATGCCTATAGGCCCTGACGACGAGATGGACAGGCTTCCCAAGGAGTACATCGGCACGGGCCCATGGATGGTCGCCGAGACAGGGCGAGAGGAGGTGGTGCTTGAAAGGTTCAAAGACTACTGGGGGGAGGCGCCGACGGCCGAGGAATCCAGTTGGCTCAGGGTCACAGAGCCCTCGGAGAGGGCGCGGATGGTGGCGGAAAGGGAGGCAGACATAGGAGCCCGCATAGGCGTTGAGGGACGCGGGTTCATCGAAGGACAGGAGAACACGACCATTAGCAGCCTTGACAGCGGCCTTTGCATAATACAGATGTTCAACGCCTCCGAAGGGATCTGCACCGATAAACGTGTAAGACAGGCCCTGAACCACGCCGTTGACGTGAAAGAGATCATTAGTAGCGTGAAGAAGGGGGCCGCCAAGCCGCTGAACGGCTATCTCACTTCCCACCACTTCGGCCACGACCCTGAGACTGAGCCTTACCCCTATGATCCTGGGAAGGCTAGGATGCTACTCTCTGAGGCGGGGTACAGGTCGGGCTTGGAGATAGTCATGGATGTCCCGACCTCTATGCCCGATGAGGCCCCCGCCCTAGCGGAGGTGATGAAGAGGCAGTATAGCCTCGTGGGCGTCGAAGTCGATGTGAGGCTCTACAGCGACCGCCCAGCGTACGCGGAGATGGTCCGCGCCAAGAGGATACATGACATGTGCTGTTTCGACTCTAGCCCTCGTAGCACCTTCAGGGTTTTACGCGAGAAGCTTCACTCTGGCATCAAGGGGCCGTGGTGGCAGGGGTACAGGAACCCTGAGGTCAACCGACTGATATCGGTGGCTCAGAGGACGTTCAACGACGAGGCGAGGCAGAGCGTTTACAGGCAGATCTACAGACAGGTTCGCGACGACGCTCCTTGGGTGTTCCTCTACCGTCCAACGTTTTTCTGGGCCATCGGGGCGAGGTGTAAATGGCGTCCGGGCAGTGACGGCCTGATAAGAATCTAGTATAGAGGAACTCCCGCTCCCCGAGGGGCGAACCACTAGTGGTTTCGCCGTACCTCGTCTGGAGCGGGGGTCAGCTTTTCCTCGTCTCTGAACCCGATTCAGCTCTATTATATGATTGTGGGCTACTTTTCTCGATCAGTGATCCATTACTCGCCGTATGGCTTGGTCAGGAACTCCAGTATTTCGATGACGTACCCAGAGGGGTCCCAGATCAGGAAGCCTTTCATGTGTATCTCGCCTGCCTCCTTGGGCGGGTGGTTCGTCTTTACGCCTTTCTCCGTCAGCTCTCTGTGCCACTCCTCGGCGTCCTCGACTATTATGGTGAGCATCACCGGCTTCGCCTCGGAGGGCTTGAGGTAGCCCCTCTCCGAGTCGACGAGGCCGACGTGGCTGTCTCTGCCCAGCTTGAATATCTTCACCCAATCCCTGTCCATGACGCGCTCGAGCCCCAGGGTCTCGCCGTAGAACCTGTCGGCTGCCTCGATGTCCTCGTGGTAGGTGAAAGTTATCATGCCCTCTATGCCTTTCATCGCCGTTCACGTTGGTATATGGGCTGACGATGATAACGTTATTGTCAGTTAGTCAGCCCCGAAGCCGATTCCATGCTTTTGCGTGCTCATTGCTTTACTCTGGGTGTCAAAACAACCAGTTTTTAAAAAAAGGGGTTCTAGGCGTTGTTGGTGCCCTTGAACTGGCTCATGTAGAGGTTGTAGTAGAA
>CAZCKR010000074.1:0-8724 GCA_964499305.1 uncultured Candidatus Bathyarchaeia archaeon
GGCACCGGACTTCTAATCCGGAGATCGAGGGTTCGAATCCCCCCGGGCTCGCCAATTTAACCGCGCGGATTCTCGTTATATAGGTTTGACATCTTCTTTGGGTTTACTTTGACGGAGTCTCAAATTAAACATTATAAGCCGTCCAAGTATTTTGGATGAATCGACCGAATCCTCATCTTCAAATACAGAGAAAAAATCATCGAGTTTATTGTATTAAATATAACTTTATAAATAAAAAATAAGAAAAGAGAGTTTACTCCTTCTTGATCATAGGACCAACAAAGTATCCTACGACAACACCGATAACCAGCGCCGC
Source organism: uncultured Candidatus Bathyarchaeia archaeon (assembly GCA_964499305.1). Lineage (GTDB taxonomy): Archaea > Thermoproteota > Bathyarchaeia > TCS64 > TCS64 > RBG-16-57-9. Next base: position 317 of record CAZCKR010000074.1, read on the forward strand.
TACCGCAGCTAGCTGCATAGTGCTCGCTGAGCTCTGCGCCGCCGTCAGATCGGCTTCTAGCGACGCTTTCTCGCTTGTTAGAGTGCTTACATCTCCCTCGAGACTCGTTTTCTCTGTCTCCAGCGCAGCGACTTCGGCTTCTAGACCAGCTACATCCGCTGTGATACCTGCTACATCGTCTTCCAGACCTGCAACGTCGTCCTCAAGCATCGAGACAGTGGCTCCCATGGCGTTACGGACCGCCAAGTCAAGGATGTTACCGAATAAGGTGTCTCCTTGCTGTGGGTTACCTGATGTCAGGTTGTACCGTGAGGGCTTCTGTAGTTCCGGCTTGTACATGGGCGAGTAGTGGCTGAACGGCGCATCAGATGTCGCGATGACGTAGTTGTTGCTCGGCATCTCTTCAAGCACCATCATAGCGAAGTTCCCCTCCTGTCCCGGGCTATGCGCCTCAGGGGCAGGCGCGGACTCGTCACTAATAACGCCGGCGTCGGATGAAGTCATGATTACATACACGCCGTCGATGTCGGTCTCGTCAAGGGCATAGTAGTTATCGTTCAGGTATCCGACGATGACTCCACAGCCGTGGAACTGCGCGTATGTGACGCCAGCGACAAGGAATTGGTACTCGGGTGCACAGTTCTCTGACACGCCCTTAACCCTGTAGGCTGCATCAAAGTTCACCAACGGGTCCTGAGTCTCGCCATTCTCACCGCGTAGCTTGCTACCTACCGCCTCTAGGGCGGCGTTCGCCTGAGGTGGTCGTAGTTCCTGACCGTCTGGGTAGTCGCTATCTGAAGCGACCCATAGTAGCTTGCTACCCTCGTCGAACCACGCCGTCAACGCTGATAGCTCTGCTTCGGTATACTCTACCGCCGGGTCTGCCTGTATCATGACGAGCATGTCTGCTCCTGACAGGTCAGACGCTGTAAGGTCTCCTAATACGACGCTCCAGTCAACATACGAGTAGTCCTCCATGGCTGCCTTGAGGTTATCATCTGCCTCGAGGGCGCCTTTCAGGTGGATGACCACTTTTCCACTTGATTCCGCACCCACCAGCGCGATGGATGTCATTGACATGAAGAGTGTAGAGAGAAGAAGAAGTCCGATGAGTTTATTTTTCATGGTATTTCTCCGGTCTCAATTAACAATGAATGGCATAAAAGCTTTCTCAGGGAAATCAAGCAGAATTTAAATGCTTTAAAAACGATAACGACCCAAGGTGAAAACCGTGGATAAACGGGTGTTGATTGGAATTGCAGTCGTTGCGATACTTGGATTAGGGATTATTGGTTACAGAGTCATGAACCCGGTTCAACCTGATGTGCCAGATAATGGAGGAGAAACTCCTGACACCGGCGGCGAAACCCCTGACACCGGCGGCGAAACCCCTGACACCGGCGGTGAGACCCCGGACACAGGTGGCGAGACGCCTGATACAGGCGGTGAGACCATCACCGCAACTGTCTCGGGTACGGTAAACGATGATTCAGGTAAACCCATCGAGGGGGTCCTCGTACAGATCGGTGACGTATCGACGACGACAGACTCCAACGGAGAATACAGCATCGAAGTCGTGAACGGAACCTATTACGTCGAAGCCAGCAAAGGCGACTACAGTCAAGGAATCAAATCCATAACAGTAACAGAAGAAACCGAGTACGAGGCAGACTTCACCCTCAGAGTCTTGAGCACCGGAACAGGCGACGGTAAAACGATACGCGTGATAACCCGCCACGGAGCAAACATCATGTGGGTCACAGATGAGCTTTTCCTGCAAAGCGATTATGCTGTGGAAAACAACATAACAGACTTATGGTGGCTGCCAATAACCGACTCGCTGTGGATCGAAACCATCTCAAGGTCAGACGACATCGACGTGGCGTGGGGCGGTGGACCCGACGTGTTCGATATTCTCCTCGACGCGGGGTTGCTTGCCCCGCTTGAAGGCGAAAACATCGACGCCATATTGGCAGGAATCCCAGAGGATATAGGTGGCTCAGAGACACGTAGAATAATTAATGATGACGTATACTGGGCTGGTGCTGCGATAAGCTCATTCGGATTCACAATCAACACCGAGTTACTGGACTTTTATGATCTCCCAGAGCCCACAACATGGGAAGACCTAGCGAGCACGACCTATGCAGCCCATCTTCCTACGACTCTCGTGGGAACCACTGACGCCACCACGTCCACATCCAACACAAGGATCTTCCAGATAATACTCCAGATCTACGGGTGGCGTGACGGATGGGACGTTCTCATCGGGATGGGGGCCAACTCGGCGATATTCGACCAGTCAGGAAACGTCCGAGACGCGGTGATCAACAAAGAGATAGCCATTGGCACAACCATCGACTTCTACGGCTACACGGCACAGTGGATAAACCCCGAGTTCTGCCGGTACATCTTCCCCGCCGACGGCACCATAGTAAACGCCGACCCCATAGCGTTACTGACGACATCACAGGAACCAGAACTGGCGCAAGGTTTCATCGAGTGGGTGCTCAGCCCCGAAGGCCAAAAGGTCTGGCTAGACAGCAATATCAACAGAATGCCCGTCAACGAAGATGTGTTCGACACCCCAGAGGGCAAACAGAGAGCCGACCTCGAAGAGGTGTTCCAGAAAACCCAGGAAGCGTTAACCATACAGTTCGACAGCGTCGAGGGGAAGAGCTACTACTCAGCCATAAGAAGCTACCACAGGGCAGTGATCGTGCTGCCCCAGATAAAGCTGGAACGAGTCTGGGAGGACCTCAACTGGGCGCTGGAGGATGGACAGATAACGCAGGCACAGTTCGACGACCTAGCATTCAGGCTCGGCGACCCCGACGAGATCGAGTTCGTGGACCCGACGACCGGCGAGACAGAGCTATTCACCATGGAGTACGCCCAGGGAATCAACGAGCAGATGTCATCGGACGTAGAGTATAAACAAAAGATGGTTGACGCATGGGTAGACGCCGCGAACAGCCACTACGACGAGATCGCCGCAGAGCTAGCAAGCATCTCCTAGGGGAACGAGTTGACGGAGAACTGGATAAAATCCACCTCCATAAAGGATACGGTTAAAAAACTACGGAGGGAGCTAGACCCCCTCACAATAACACAGACCCTGCTCTCGTATTTCGTCCTCATCGGGTTTCTCGTCCTCCCATTATCATCCCTCGTGATACAGGGCTTCAAGTTCGAGGGGAGTCTCAGCCTCAACTGGTTCATAGACATATTGACGAGCCCCGAGTACGTGAGCCTCCAGTCTAGAGGAGGAAGGATGTTTGAGGTTCGTCGGGGCGTCATGTATCTCTGGGGTTATGATCACGGGATTCTGCTCAACTCTCTGATGGTGGCATTGACTGTAACGGTGTTCTGCAGCATGATCGGCATCGGCGTCGCCATGATCATGGGCAGGTACGAGTTCAAGGGCAAAGCCGTCTTCAAAGTCATATTGCTGATCCCGTTGCTGGCGACGCCCTTCGTCAACGCCTACGTGGTTGGTAAGGTGTTCAACCCCCAATTCGGCTTGCTGAACTGGCTTCTCGTCGATCTGCTTCACATACTGCCCTGGAGGGTGAGCATAGACGGGCTTGTGGGGTTGATAGTGGTGCAGACACTGACCTACTACCCCATCGTCTACACCAACGTGTTGTCTTCTCTCAACAACATCGACCCCAGCCTGGAGGAGATGGCCGAGAACCTCGGCTCAACGGGGTTCAGGCTCTTCAGAACGGTCACCTTCCCCCTCTTCCTGCCGGGGCTGGTGGCGGGCGCCATAATCACGTTCATCTTCAGCCTCGAAGACCTTGGGGCCCCCATCGGCTTCATAGGGGCCACCGCGAACCCCCTCTCAAAGAACGTGGCGTCGTATCAGATATACGCCAGCTTCAGGGAGGCGTTGACCGGGGACATATCACCGAAGGTCTCTGCGTTGGCGCTACTCATCATGGTGGTAACCGTGTTGAGCTACACCCTCGTAAAGTACTATACTTCGAGGCGTAGCTACACCATGATCAGCAAGGGCGGCAGATGGAGCCCAAGGCTCAGGAAGCCCCGGGCAGGCATACAGCTACTCATCATCGGCGGACTATTACTGCTGTTCATACTGGGCGCGATGCCACAGCTAGGAACCTTCGTGCTGGCCTCAACCAACTGGGCCAACAGCGGAACCTTCCCAACAAAGATCACGGGAGAGTACTTCATGGCGCTGACCACCAACAGAGACGTGGTCCGAGCCATACTGAACAGCCTAGGGTACAGCGTTGTGGCTGTCGCCATCATGATGGTAGTGGGCTCAAGCATCTCATACGTGGTGGCTAAACGCGATATCCCCACCAAGTCGCTGCTGGACCTGCTGGCGACGGTACCGGTGTCGGTGCCGGGTGTAAGCCTCGCCGTCAGCTACTTCCTGTTCTTCTCGACGCCGCTCTTCAGAGGCTCCCTGCTTGACCCGCTGACGGACCCGGCGCTGCTGCTGATACTCGCCTACACGATTCGACGGCTGCCGTTCATGACCAGATCCGTCTACGCGGGGCTCCAGCAGATCGATAAGAGCCTCGAGGAGGCGTCCCTCAACCTAGGCGCGACGAGGACGACGACCTTGGGGAAGATAGTGATCCCGTTGATAGTGACCAACGTCATCAGCGGTGCATTGCTGAGCTTCGTCTACTCGATGGCGGAGGTGAGCACAAGCATAACGCTGGGCGCCCTGAGAGAGGATAGGGTGCCCATCACTTTCTTCATAAGCCAGATCGTGTATGGTACGGCCGCCGTGGGCGCTGTGAGCATCGGCGCGAGCCTCTGCATACTGCTCATGACGGTCCAGATCACCGCGATGGCGGTGAGCAACTACGTGCTCAAGCAAAAAGCATCGTTCCTAGGAGTCTAGAAGATGGTAGAGATAGAGCTAAGAAACCTGACCAAGCTTTTCGGAGACGTCGTGGCGGCTGACCACGTCAACCTGACGATCGAGGACGGCGAGTTCTTCACCCTGCTGGGCCCGAGCGGCTGCGGGAAGACCACAACCATGCGACTCATCGCGGGGCTGGAGTTCCCGACTGAGGGCCGGGTGCTGTTCGACGGACGGGACGTCACGGGGCTTCCCTCGTTTGAGCGCAACACGGGCATGGTTTTCCAGAACTACGCCTTATGGCCCCACCTCAAGGTCTTCGAGAACGTCGCATACGGGCTGAACGTGAGGAAACTCCCGAAGGATCAGGTGAAGGAGCGTGTGCTAGACGCCCTCGAACAGGTCGAGCTCGAAGGCATGGAGGACAGGTTCCCCACGCAGCTCAGCGGGGGCCAGCAGCAGCGCGTCGCCCTCGCCAGGGTCCTGGTGATCAACCCCGCGGTGCTTCTGCTGGACGAGCCTCTGAGCAACCTGGACGCCAAGCTCAGGGTCCAGATGCGGAAGGAGATCAAGACGCTGCAGAGGCGTCTGAAGATAACCACAGTCTACGTCACCCACGACCAGGAGGAGGCGATGTCCATCTCCGACAGGATCGCCATACAGGACCATGGCAAAGTGAGACAGATCGGGTCCCCCACTGAGATCTATAACGTGCCCCAAGACGTTTTCATCGCCACCTTCATGGGCCGGGGGACCCTGCTAGAGGGTGCGGTGACCTCCACCGAGGGCGGGGTACACATGAGTATAGGGAACATCACGCTCCAGGGCATCGACTCGACAGGCAGCATCTCGCAGGGCGACAGGGCCGCCTGCGTCATCAGGCCCGAGAACTACTGCACAGAGGAGCCCCCCGAGCCGTCGAACGTTCTGGAAGGCGAGGTCGAGTGGACTTCCTTCATCGGCCCCTACATCGAGGTCAGGCTGGACGTGGATGGAAACAAGGTGCTGGTGGACGTCCCGCCGGGGATGGAGGCCCCCGTGGGTGGAAGACTTAAGGTCTTTATCCCGTATAAGAACACGATAATGCTTCCTTTGGAGGAGTAAATGATGAGAAGTAGACACAAGATATTGGTAACGTTTCTCCTGGCCCTAACTTTAACTGGGCTAGTGAGCACAGTCCCGTTCGCAGAGTCCTATACTGGGCAGAAGATCGCCGAGATCATGAGCTCACCCTTGCCTTCTGCCCCTGAGCCCGTACTCAGGGGAGGAGACTTCCCTGTGCACGTCAAGGACCTCTCCGAGGCCTTCGCCGGCGGCGACGCCTCGGCATGGTCAGGGGAGATAGGCTCCATGTATGGACGCCACACCCTGTCTCTGGTGAACGGCACCTTCGACGGCGAGAAGTGGGTTCTGTACTTCAACGTCCCGAGCGAAGCGCATCCTGGGCTGTATGACCTGACTCTGACCCAGAGCAGCGGCGGAGCAACCGAGGGGGTATTCCAGAGCAGATGCGTCTGGGTGTTGGACGAGTGGCTGGAGAACCTCACCATAAGCCATCTGACCGACATCCATGAGCCCATCACGCCGCTCATATTCAGCCAGTATATAATGCAGTCAAACTTCGTTGACCCCGATCTGTGTATATGCTCCGGGGATAACGTCCAGACGGAGTCCGTCGCCCGGGCGTGGGCCTACCTGCAGTACAGCATGCTAAACTTGGAGTTCCCGTGCTACCTAGTGCCCGGGAACCATGACTACTCGGGGTACGGCGGCGCCGCATACGCGTTGTACGGCGGGAAGCTCAACTACACCGTCGTCATGGGTGACTTCATGTTCGTCGCCCTGGACAGCAGAGGCGTAGGCACCGTCACGGAGAAGCAGTTGAGGTGGGCAGAGAACCAGCTGTCGAAGTACCCTGACAAGGTAAAGATAATCAGCTTCCACCACCCGCTGCTGAGCAGCGAGTACGAAGACGATCTCGGCACCGTGACCGGTGGAAGCATCACCGGGGACTGGCAGAACATAGCGGAGCTCGAGGACATCATGTACCCCTCGTGGACCGACCCTACCGACGGCCACCCACTCGAAGTAGCCAAGACCCTCCTGCGCATCATCCAGGAACAGGACGTCAGGCTCATACTCTGCGGGCACGTACACCGCGACATCATATACGTGCTGAACGATAGTCACTACTTCGTCACGACATCCACGACGGGCGGAGGTCTACCCCCCGAGCAAAGGTTCGGGACGAGACTCATCACTATCTACCAAAACGGGACGCTGCGATTCGACCCGTACACTGAGGCCCGGCTCGACGATCCGCCGAACAACATACCCACGGGCTACCTCAGGTACGTGTACGGCTCGGAAAACGACTTCACCGAGACCGCGGTGTCTGTGACCCTCGAGAACATGCTGGACATGGGCTTCACCGAGGGCAGGCTCATCTTCAAGGTCTCGGACAGCAAGCCGGCGACCGAGTACACGTTCGTGGGCGCACAGCCAGTGAGGGTGGAGACCGCCACCAGCGACGCCGGCCACGTATTCGATGCGTACTTCGACGTAGAGCCCAAGAGCGTACTCGAAGTCACCCTCAAGGCCGAAGACGACGAGGAGGCGCCGACGGTCGAAGCCGAGTTCATCATCGCAGATGATGGAGCAAACCCCACAGTGAGCCTGACCATGAGCGACAGCGGCTGGGGCCTAAAAGAGGTGGAGGCGTCTTACTCGACAAACGGAGGTCTGACTTGGACCCCCATCGACACGAGCATCGAGCCGGTCCTCGGCGGCGATGAATACGATGTAACGTTCCCCGAGAAGACCTTCACGTTCACGGTGCCGCTGGCTCAAGGCGAGACCATCCTAGTCAAGGCGGAGGCCACAGACTACGCGGGCAACACAGCTTCATACATGTCTCCCGAGTTCTCGCCCCAGTCACACACCCTGAGCGTAGAGTCGACGCCCATAGAGGTATCCTTCGCGGTGGACGGCGAGGACGCCGAGACGCCCTACTACGAGACGCTGATGGCCGGAGAGTACACGTTGACGGTGCCGGAGACGGTGTCAGTCGGCGGCGTCGAGTACAGCTTCTCGTGGTGGGCCGACGGCGAGACGGAGCCGTCGAGGACCCTGGACCTGGGGGCGGACACCGAGCTCTCGGTGATATACCAGAAGGTCGAGGCCCCAGAGGAGCCAAGCGAGCCCGAGGAGATAGGAGGGGGAGGCATCCCGGTGCCTGGAGAGTTCCTACTCGTGGGAATCCTGGTCGCGGCCGTGACGCTGAGCTACCTGCGATCCAGACACTGATTCCTCATTTTTTAGATTGAAACATGCTCAGAGGGCATTTACCTTTAGAGGAGACCATGGTGCTTCTGTAGACGGATATGGAAGAAAATATGTGTCGCTGAACATCAGTCCTCCGGTTCCATGTCTCTTCCTCAACACACTATATAATCGACTATTCAGAACTATTCTTGACGAGCCGTGGATAAGCAGTCCCTCACCATAAAGGAGATCGAGGAGCTGGGGTACTACGACTTCATGGGGTACATGGGTGTCCCGT
>CAZCKR010000075.1:0-7079 GCA_964499305.1 uncultured Candidatus Bathyarchaeia archaeon
GAACTTCATGCTGGGCACGCCGAAGCTGCTTACGTCGGGGAACAGGTAGAACGCGCCCTCCGGCATCGGGCATTTAACGCCGTCTATCTCGTTCAGCCGCTTGACCATGAAGTCGATCCTGTTCTTGTACTCGCCCCTCATCTTGGCAACGAAGTCCCATCCCTTCTCCAGCGCCTCCACGGCCGCCTTCTGGAATGGAACAGGCACGCTGCAGATGCCCACCGGCACCGCGCTTATCGTCTTCATCAGCTCGGGGCCTGCGATGATGTAGCCGGCGCGGCAGCCCGTCCAGGCGAAGGTCTTGCTGAAGCTCATGAGCACCATGGTCCGCTCCCACATGCCGGGGAGGTCGATGATTGTCTTGTGCTTGTCGTTCCACACGAACTCCGTGTAGATCTCGTCGGAGATGACCACGATGTCCTTCTCTACGGCGATCTCCGCCAGCTTCTCCAGCTCCTTCTGGGTCCAGACGGTGCCCGTCGGGTTGTCGGGGTTGCAGAAGAGGAGGGCCTTCGTCTTCGGCGTGATAGCGTTCTCGATGTTGCCGAAGTTCGGCCTGTATATCCCGTCCTTGTCCTTCGTCTGCCTGGCGCGGGTCATCTTGGCTCCGAAGTATGACGAGGGCGCGTTGTAGCCCTGGTAGGCGGGGTCCATTATGAGGAGCTCATCCCCGGGGTTGAGGATGGCGCCGAAGGCCTGGAAGATAGCCTGGCTCCCACCCGAGGTTATCAGCACCTGGGTCTTCGGGTCCGCGGTGACGCCGTACTTCTTGTAGTACTCGGCGATGGCCTCCTTGAACTCGGGCTCACCGGTGAAGCTGTAGTGGGTGTGACCCGCCTTCATGGCCTCGTAGACAGCCTTGTTGATGAACTCTGGCTGGTTGAAGTCGGGGTCCCCCGCCCCCAGGTTGATCAACCCCTCTATGGGGCCAACGGAGGAACGGGTGAGGCTGCCGCGAGCCTTCATGAGGGCGGCGACCTCTTTCTTCGCGAATTTTTCAACTCCCATTTTTGATCACGAATCCTAGTAGCTACACGGGTGCTCTATAAAACGTCTTCGATCACATGCTTCAATATAAAAACACGGGAAAAAATGGTGGGGTAAACGATAAAATCCGCTACCCGAGGAGGGCGTTGAAGAGAAGCTTGAACGTTGCCTCGGGCTGAGCCCTCATCTGGGGCTGGAACCCGTAGAGCACCACGCGCCCCTTACCCAGCTTGGCCTCCACCATGGCCGCCTTGCGGCTCAGGCGCTCCTCGCCCGTCAGCCACCCGCTCTCCATTATGTGCTTATCCGGGTAGCTGAGGACCACGCTGTACTCCTCGTTGTTGACCCTGGGCTTCACCTCGAACGCCGGGTGGTGGCGGAACACGATGAGCAGGTCGTCCTGGACGCCCCACGCCAGCGGGTGGCCGCCGTCGACGTCCACGTGCAGCGTGCTGCCCGGGCACACGAAATCGGTGTTCTTCACGTCCTTCAACACGTTCCTGATGGGGAGCCCCAGCTTCTCTATTGCGAAGTTGCTGGACTCGCCGAAGCAGAGCAGCGTCCCGCCCTCCTCGACGAACTCCTTGAGCTTCTCGACGCCTTCCTCGCCGAGGCCGCTCCTGTACTCAGGCGGGTAGTTGGGCATGGTGAAGCCGCCTCCCCAACGCTTCTCGAAGTACTCCTCTATATTGTCGCCAATGATCAGCTCGGTGGCGTCGGAAGGCAGTATTATGACATCGTAGCTCTTCGCCAGCCTCCCACGCCGGATGTCCTTGTCCATCAGGGTCTTGTACCTGAACTTGTACTGCTCCAGCAGGAACCGTGTCCAGCCCTCGTCCGCGTTGCCCCCCCAGTACCGCTGGTACATCCCAACGCGAAGCATCTTCACGGGCCTCGACTTCACGGCCGCCGGAGCCGCCTCGAAACTTATGTGGCACCTCTTGCTCAGCCTATCCAGCTCGCCCTGCAGACCCTCAGCCTTGGGGATGTAGAAGCTGCCCGCCGAGAAGACGCCGGCCTCCGTCGAAGCGGCCTCGGTGAGCCGGTGCACGGTGACCCCCTTCCTGAGGAGCCTGTTGACGGCCTCGAACCCGTCGTTGACGCGGCCGTCCAGGAGCCAGCCGTTGACCGCCGTCTCCTCGACGCTGCCACGTGGGAACCTTATGCTTATGAGCGTCTCGAAGCTGCCGTCGAAGGGCTTCTCGATCTCGTGGAGCCTGACGCCGCTGAACTCGGCGATGGTGTACGTTGATAGGTCGTAGGGGACCACCGGGGTCCCGTCAGGGTACTTGCTGAACGCCCCCAGGTGGTAGAAGGTACGCTGCAGGAGGCTCACAATGTAGGGCCTACAGTGCTGGCTCGCGAACACCAAGTAGGAGCCACGGGGGTAGCTGACGCCGTCGGCGACGAACTCCCGCTGGCTGCGGCTCACCTCGACCCCCACGTCCATGAGTGTCTTCATCAGCTTGTAGGCGGCCAGCTCGTCGTGCTGCTCGGGCTTGATGACGAACGCGTACGGCGGCTCATCGACGCCCCTACTCATGGCGCCGCTCGCCTTCCTGTACATGTTCCGGAGGATGAGCTCCCTGAACCTGGCCGCCGCCTTCAGGGTTCCGTAGGCGCTTATCTTCTGCTGCTCCACTACGTCCCTTAGCCTCCACCAGCCGCCAGTCCAGGGGTGGGGGAAGCCCATCTGGGTCCTGTACTCTGGTCGGCCCCGCCTGCTGCCCCTTAGCTGGTGGTAGTGGATGTACAGTGGGGTAGCGAGCTTGGCGGACGCCGACTCCGTCAGCATGCCGCAGACGTTGTGCCAGCACGGCACGTAGTTGAAGGTGGGCATGAACTCGCCGGGGTACGTGGCCGCCGACTCCACGCCGTGCTTCCCAGCCTCCTCCAGGAGGACGTGGGTGAGGCCGCCGTAGAGCTCCTGCTCGGTCCAGACGAGGGGGTCCACCTTGTCGTCCACCGGGTTGGCGAACGGCGCTATGTAGAAACGGGCCCCGTAGCTGCCCATGTGGTGGTAGTCGATGTAGGCCTGGGGGAACCACTCGGTGTAGAGGAGCTGGCTCACCATCTGGCTCTCCACCATCTTGTTGTGGATGGCGTCACGGTTGTTGTCGTGGCCCGTGTACTTGTGGTAGAGCCACGGCGGGCTGCAGCCCTCGTACTCTGTCCCCAGGTACTTCTCGTAGAACTCGGTGACCATGATCTGGCCGTCGGGGTTGAAGCACGGCACCATCACGAGCACAGTGTTCTCCAGTATCTCCCTGTTCTCGGGGAGAGTGATGAGCTCCCACGCCAGCTCGGGGGCCATCTGGGTGCCCCCCACCTCGGAGGCGTGGATGCTCATGGTCATGGCGACCACTGTCTTGCCCTCCGACACCGCCCTCTCTATCTCTTCCACGGGGACGCCCTTGGGGTGGCTGAGCCTCCAGCTCATCTCCCTTATCTCCTCAAGACGCCCCATGTTCTCCTCAGAGGTGATGAAGGCGACGATGAACGGGTTCCCCTCAGTGCTCTTACCCAGCTCCGTGACCTTGACCATCGGAGACTTGTTCAGCTCCATGAAGTAGTCGACCACGCGGTCCCAGCGCACAAGCTTCCTGTCGGCGCCCATAACGTGACCAAAAAAATCCTCGGGTGATGGAATATCAAGTGACATTACAGAGGTTTTGTTCGAATTATTATTAAAATTCATCTATCCCCCTTTTTTAAAGCGAAAAGCATCGACGAAAATTGATGAAAAACATGTGATATCGGTTTCTTTTAATGAAATGCGGTGTCAACGCCATGCTTTCAGTAAAGAGGCTGTGTTCCTGCGCCCTTTGTGTAATCGATAAGCCATCGACGAGTATAAATTAAAAAACGTCTTTTTTATCAAATGTCTCAAAACTTAGGGTTGGGCTTTTTACTGTATTGTAACTGAAATCTTATTTTCCTTAAGGCTCTAATTCAGTGTATGACATCTCGTAAAGTTAAGATCGAGGATCTTCGTAGCTTCGTGTTCGTCTCGGACCCCCAAGTCAGCCCGGACGGCGGGAGAGCCGCCTTCGTGCACACCGCCGTCGACTATGACGAGGACGACTACGTGAAGCACATCTGGATGCTGGACACCGCCACAGGTAGACACAGGCAGTTCACGTCAGGCCCCGGAAAGGATAGCAACCCCCGTTGGAGCCCGGACGGCTCCAGGCTGCTCTTCCTCTCCAGCGGCCGGGAGCCCGAGAAGAAGAACCAGCTCTACGTCATCGACGCGGCGGGCGGGGAAGCCCAGCGTATCGCGGACCTCGAGACCGGGGTCATGAACCCCCAGTGGGCGCCCAACGGACGGGACATACTGTTCACGAGCCGCGTCTGGGAGCCGGAGAAGCCTGAGACCGACGTGGTGGTCGTGAAGCGCATATGGTACAAGCTCAACGGCGTGGGCATGTTTGCGGGGAAACGGGTGCACCTCTTCACTGTGAGGCAGGGCAGGAAACCGAAGCAGCTCACCAAAGGCGAGATCGACGTGGAGGCCGCGGCGTGGAGCCCGGATGGAAAACAGATCGCGTTGGTCACCAACCTGGAGGAGGACGCCGACATGACCCACGTAAGGCACATCTACCTGATGCCGTCCAAGGGCGGCGAGATGAAGAGGATCACGGAGGCCAGCCACACGATAGGCGGCCTCTCGTGGTCACCGGACGGCTCAGAGATCGCATACCTTGGCAACGACTTCCACGCCCGCGGAGCCACGAACAACGACATCTGGGTCATGGCCTCGGAGGGAGGAGCCCCCAGAAACATAACAGCCGGCTTCGACAGGAGCATCGGCAGGGGAGTCGGCAGCGACCTCCGTTTCTCGACGCCGAGCCCGGGGCCCGTGTGGTCGAAGGACGGCGAGTCCATCTACTTCCTCACCGGCGAGGTGGCCACAGCCAACGTCTACAGGGTGAGCAAGGAGACCGGCGAGGTCACTCGGCTCACATCCGAGCGATCCGTGGACGGCTTCAGCCTCTCCAAGGACGCATCGGTCCTCGTCTACAACGCCATGAAGGCGACCCACCCATGCGAGATATGGGTCAGGGACGCAAAGGGAGAGAGAAGGGCCACGAAGTTCAACGACCGGCTACTCAAACGCCTGAGCATCGTGGAGCCGGAGCACTATACCTGGGTCAACGAGGAGGGCATGGAGATAGACGGCTGGGTCATGAAGCCCGTCGGCTACACGGATGGAGAAAAGTACCCGACCATCCTGGAGGTCCACGGCGGCCCCCTCGGCATCTACGGCGACGGCATCTACCAGGAGTTCCAACTCCTCACGTCGGCCGGCTACTGCGTAATCTACACCAACCCCAGGGGCAGCGGCGGCTACGGCGAGGAATACGGCGCGACCCTGAACGGCCGCCACGGCACCGTCGATTACAGGGACGTGATGGGCTTCACCCGGGACGCCGTTCAACGGTACGGCTTCATCGACGGGGAGAGGCTCGGGGTCACCGGCGGCAGCTACGGCGGATACCTAACTAACTGGATCAATACCCAGACTGACATGTTCAAGGCGGCGGTGACGTGCCGCAGCACATGCAACAGGTACAGCCACCACGGCTACAGCGACCTCGGCTACAAACACGGCGAGTCGGGCAACGTGGGGTACCCGTGGCGCGACGAGGAGAAGCTCCTCAGCCAGAGCCCTCTGAGGCACGCGGAGAACGTGAAGACGCCGACCCTGTTCATCCACAGCGAGAACGACCTACGGTGCACCATACAGCAGGCCGAGGAGTTCTTCGTCGCCCTCAAGGAGCTGGGCGTCGACACGGAGCTGGTCAGGTTCCCGGGGGAGAGCCATGAGCTGAGCAGGAGTGGGAAGCCCAAGCACAGGGAGGAGCGGTTCAGGCACATGCTCCGGTGGTTCGATAAGTACCTTAAATAGAAACTAACCTTTTCTCATACTTGGGTTGAACAGGAGAGCCGCCGCCTGCTACATCACCGGTGTCGTCATCCTTTTAGCAGGTGCCTTCGCTGGGAGGGACTTCTCTAACTTGGATGACGTTATGGAGGGGATCGTCTTCTTTGTGGGCTTCATGTTCATCATGTTGTTCATGTACGGGTTGGAGAAGCAGGGCCTCATCCCGTGGTGGGGCTGGGGGGAGAACACACAGTATAGATGCAACAAATGGAACGATGATGCCCATTTTCATGGCTTTTATGCCGTAAACGATATAATCCGGCGGAATTATATGTTCAACTCTGAATCAATTAAAAGTGAGTGAATTGAAACACGTACTAAGCGACTTCGACCTGTCCAGCGAGGAGCTGGGCGCGGTGCTCAGCCTCTCCGCCAAGATAAAGGGCAGCCCCGAGAAATACCTGCACGCGTTGGAGGGCAAGACCCTCATAATGCTTTTCGAGCTGCCGTCCCTACGCACCAGGATAAGCTTCGAGGCAGGGATGAGCGGGCTCGGCGGCCACGCCATCTTCTACGGCGTCTCCGAGGGCGGTTTCAGCAGGAGCGAGACCCTGGAGGACGGCGTCGCGGTGCTCAGCAGGTACAGCAGCTGCATCATGGCCCGGGTGCTGAAGCAGGAGGCCATGGAGAGGATAGGGGCGTCGGCGACGGTGCCCGTCATCAACGGCATGACCGAGAATTACCACCCGTGCCAGAACATGGCCGACCTCCTCACCATCCAGGAGAAGAAGGGCGGCCTAGGCGGCCTGAAGATCGCCTACGTGGGTGACGGCGGCTGCAACACGGCGGCGTCCACCGTCATCGGGTGCACCAGCATGGGGATGAACGTAGCCGTGGTATGTCCGGACGCCCCCCAGTACAGCCCGAGCCACGAGCTCCTCGAGAAAGTCAAGGCCAACAAAGGCAGGGTCAAGGTAGACCACGACCCGTCGAGGGGCGTGAAGGACGCCGACGTCATATACACCGACGTCTGGGTCAGCGCAGGCATGGAGGAGGAGAAGCAGAGGCGCATGAAGATGTTCCCGCCCTACCAGGTGAACACGGAGCTGGTCAAGAAGGCCAAGCCCGACTGCATCGTGATGCACTGCCTGCCCGCCCACAGGGGGCTGGAGTTAACCAGCGAGGTCATGGACTCGCCCCAGTC
>CAZCKR010000075.1:7179-8675 GCA_964499305.1 uncultured Candidatus Bathyarchaeia archaeon
TTCTGCTCCAGGGTGTCCATAGACACGAAGAGCCCCTTCACGGGGGGCGTCGGCTCCGCCAACTGCGGCGGCCACTTCGGCGCGGAGATGAAGTACGCCGGCTACGACAACCTCGTCGTCACAGGCAGAGCGGATAACCCTGTCTACCTGTGGCTCAGCGACGGAGAGGCCGAGCTCATGGACGCCGGGGGGATCTGGGGAAAGACCACGTGGGACACGGAGAGAGCCATCCGGTCCAGCCGCAACGACAACGAGGTCCGAGTCAT
Source organism: uncultured Candidatus Bathyarchaeia archaeon (assembly GCA_964499305.1). GTDB lineage: Archaea > Thermoproteota > Bathyarchaeia > TCS64 > TCS64 > RBG-16-57-9. The sequence goes on from CAZCKR010000075.1 coordinate 7,446, forward strand.
AGGCATAGGTCCCGCCGGCGAGAACAGGGTGAAGTCGGCGTGCATTATCTCAGACAGGGCCAAGGCGGCGGGCGGCTCCGGGGTGGGCGCCGTCATGGGAAGCAAGAACCTGAAGGCGGTCGCGGCCAGGGGAAGCCTGCCAGTCACCGTGGCCGAGCCAGAACGGTTCATCGAGGCGGTGGACGCCGCCAGGAGGAAGATAGAGCAGTTCCCGAAGGCCAAGCTGTACAGGGAGGACGGGTACTACGGCGTCGAGAGCGTCTACGGGAGCCCGGCGTGGGAAGCCGGGTTCAGGCCCGTCAGGAACGGCCAGGACGACTACTGGGACCCCGAGAAGATCAAGCGGGTGGCGGGGGACACCATCAAGCCATACAGGAAGAAGATTCTGGCTTGCTTCGGCTGCCCCGTCGGCTGCATGCCGTGGATGGTGGTCCCCGACGGCCCGTACAAGGTGGAGGGGGAGGGCTGGTGGAACAACAGCAGCAACAGCTTCTGCACCAGGGTGGACTGCGACGACCCAGAGGCGGCGATAAAAGCCCATCTCCTTACGAACCAGCTGGACCTCGACGGCGACAACGCCTCCGTGGTCATCGGCTGGGCCTTCGAGTGCTACGAGAAGGGGCTACTCACCAAAGAACACACAGACGGCCTGGAGCTGACGTGGGGCAACCACGACGCGGTCATAGCTCTGCTGGAGAAGCTGGCGCACAGGGAGGGGTTCGGCGATTTCCTGGCGGACGGCGTCAAGGCCGCCGCCGAGAGGCTGGGCGGGGGCTCGGAGGAGTTCGCCGTCCACATCAAGGGTCAGGACAGCGTGGACGGGATCAGGGTAAGCAAGGGCTGGGGCTTCGGCGTAGTGACGTCCCCAGCCGCTGGACGCCATCTCAGGGGCGCCATCCACTCGTTCAGCCCCGAACGGTTTCTCAGCTACGAGAATGTGCCGTGGAGGGTGTACATGCAGGAGCAGTACAAGGCCATCCTCGACATGACGGGCACGTGCCTCTACAACAACGGCCTCCTCTCATGGGAGACCGAGGCCTCAGGGCACGCGGCCCACCATCTCGCGGAACTGACGTCAAGCCTCACGGGGATGGACCTCGACGTGGAGAGGTTCATGCGGATAGGGCTCCAGGTGCACAACCTGGAGAAGGCGTTCAACACGCTCCACGGCGGCTTCACGAGACGAGACGACTACCCGCCGAAGAGGTACTGGGAGGAGCCGGTCAAGTC
>CAZCKR010000076.1:0-6169 GCA_964499305.1 uncultured Candidatus Bathyarchaeia archaeon
ACCGTGCCCACCCCAGGCGTCACGAACGGCGGCGACGTATACGGCATCGGGGCCTTGAGCATGGGCGGAAGCTCGTCCCCCTCCAGACACACCGGCATCTTCATCACCGTCATGTCCGCGCTCGACCCCATCAGCGGCGCCGGCGCCATCAGCATCGGCACAACCGCTGGGGGGAAAATGGTGATCCGTATGAAGTCCCCCGTCTTGATCACATAGTCAGCAGGCAAAGCCAACCCCACCAGGATAAACATCCACACACGGGTATATCAAAATAGCCGCCCACGCCCCCGGTGTAGTGCGACGCCACACACGTATCCTCTAATAATTTTCAGCCGGAGCAGAAGGCATGCAGTGCCCCGAGTGCAGCACCGAGATGGCCAAAGACCCCAAGAAGTGGCTCGGAGCCGTCATAGGCCTCGACGAACGCCTCTTCTCGCTGTACTACTGCCCCAACAAGGCCTGCACCGAGTACGAGCGCCTCGTATGCAGAAACACCCAGACCGACACCCCCTTCAAAGGCCCCTGGACCATAGACTGCGTAGAGCTCATCGAGGACACCTACGCGTAACCCGAAACCGTCACCGTCAACCAGCGTGAATCTACGCAAAAAGGAAAGGAGACTACTCGATGGCCATCACGGTGGAGTGGACCGCCGGAACCAGCTTCTCGATGGTCAGCACCGCGCCCTGGGACGGCCTCAGCTCGACCCTGAACTCCTCGTAGGGGTGCGCGTACAGGTCGGGCCTGTTGCCCGCCGTGACGGCCGGGTCCACCCCGTCGATCGCCAGCTCCGCGAAGTCCACGACCACCTTGTACTTCTCGCCGTCCTCCAGCAGCTGGTCGCCGTCGCTGTTCACGCCGGTCACCGTCATTACGGTGCCGTTGGACGAGTATATCTCGCCGTGGCAACGGAGGTTGGTGTACGTCACCACCATGTTCTGGTCCCCCAGGTCCACGGGCTCGTTCCCCTGGGACAGCTTCAGGTAGAACGTCAGCTTCACCAGGCATATGTCCGACTGGTCGCCGGTCACGTTGGAGAACTGCCCGATGACGCCGCTGTCGGTCAGCATCGAGCTGCCGGCCTCACGCATCCCCGCGCCGATGACCGACTGGGCCTTCTCGGCCGTGAGGAACCCCATGTTGAGGACGACGAACGCGAACGCAGCCGCCGTGATGACGAAGGCCACCAGTATCATCGCCGTCTCCAGGCCCGTCATGGCTTTTCTGTTCATATGCACTAACAGCTTCCTTGTTGCTGCGTGAGACGCCGCTTTAAAAAGAGATTGTATCTGAAAAAAGCCACACACAAACCGGGGTGGATGCGGCAACGCCGTGAATGGCCGGAGCGTCAGCGATTTAACTTGATCCGCGGGTCAGAACAGTGCCCCTGATTCACTACATTTAAGCGCAGATGCAGACGTATTCAGTAGGAGGGTAGCCCATGGGTGGCCGGCTAGAGCTACGTAACATATACAAGGACTTCGGCGGCTTCAAGCTCGACAACGTCAACCTGACGCTGGAGGCTGGCGAGTACTTCGTACTCGTGGGCCCCACTGGCAGCGGCAAGACCCTCCTCCTGGAGACCATAAACGGGTTCCACAGGGTGGACTACGGCATCGTGCTCTTCGACGGCCGCGACATAACCGACCTGCCGCCAAGCAAACGGAGCATCGGCTACGTCCCCCAGACCCCAAACCTCAACGACCACCAATCCGTGCGGGAGAACATAGAGTTCACAGTCAGGCTCCGCGGCCTCCCCGGCGACTGGGGCAGGGAGATCCAGGGCGTCATGGAAATGATGAACCTAGGCCAGATGGCGGACAAGAAGACGCTGAGCCTCAGCGGCGGCGAACGCCGCAAGGTGGCCCTCGCCCGCGCCATAGTGCTGAAGCCGGACCTGCTGCTCCTGGACGAGCCTCTGAGCAGCCTCGACGTGACCAGCAAGCAGGCCCTCCGCGACGAGATAAGGCTCATCCACAGGTACCTGGGCTGCACGGTGATCCACGTCACCCATAACCAGCAGGAGGCCCTGGAGCTTGCCTCCAGGGTGGGCGTCATGCGCCGCGGCGGCATAGTCAACAGCGGCACCGTCCAGGAGGTCTTCGACGACCCCGTGGACGAGTACGCCGCCAGGTTCCTCGGCTACGAGAACATCTACCCCGCCGAGGCCACGGAGACGGGGCGGTTCACCAAGATGAGGCTCGGCGACGTAACCGTGAGGGCGGCGAAGCCGCCGCGGGAGGGCCAGACCCGGGTGGGCATCCACGGGGACGACGTGAGCATCCACGCCGTGACCCCCGTGAACGTCCGCGACAACGTCTTCCGGGGCCGCGTAGCCGAGTACACAGACACCGGGCCCAGCGTGGCCGTCACCCTGGACATAGGGGTCGAGCTCCGCATCAACCAGAGCAAGCGCCGGTTCCAAGAGCGGGGCATCGACCGGGGAGACATGGTGTGGGTGCAGTTCAGCCCGGAGTCCGTCAAGCAGCTCGCGCCCTAACGTTTTAGATAAGCTGATATCGTTCATCCACGACCTCACCAGGCATGAAGGAGTGGAGATGCAAGACCTGCGGCGCCACGTACACGCCTGACCCGCCTGACTACACGTGCCCGGAGTGCGGAAGCGGGAACACCGTGCCTGAGGGCTACGAGCCCCCCGAGGGACACGAGAGACCCGAAGCCATAGACGAGCCGGAGAGACACTGCCCGGAGTGCGGCTCCGCGATGAGGTGCGGCTACCTGGTCGAGACCAACACGCCTCTGATGCTGCTCACACTCGGGGAGGGGATCTACTGGACCCCGGGCGAGGCGGGGCTCCTCGGGGAGAGGGTGGCCCTGAAGGCGTACGCCTGCCCCGGCTGCGGACACATCGGCCTCTATGCGCGCAGGATGGACAAGCAACGGGCCCTCATCGAGAAGGCGCCCTACGCTTGCCAGTGAGCGACATCAGTTGAGGCCGTTCAACGCCTCATCGACCCTGTCCAGAGCCTCCGCCATTATCCCCATGCTCGTGCAGAAAACCATTCTCACGTGGCCCTCGCCGCCCGGCCCGAAGTAGCTGAACACCTCACCGTGCCCCGGGACAACAGCCACCCTGGCCTTCTCTAGCAGGTAACTTGTCATCTCCTCGCTGGACAAGCCATACGACGAGACGTCCGGGAATAGGGTGTACGTGGCCTCAGGCTTCCTCACCCTGACGCCGGGTATCCCGCGTAGCCTCCGGTACGCGTAGTCCCTTACGCGCCTCAGGTGCCCGAGGAACGCCTCGGCCCACGGCCAGGCCTCCTCCAGGGCGGCTCGCCCCGCCTCCATGCTCACCGTGTTCAGCGGGTAGAAGTAGCCCGGCGCCACCCTCCGCAGCTCATCCAGCAGCGGCGGCGCCGCCACCGCGTACCCCAGCTGGAGCCCCGCCATGGCGTAGGTCTTGCTGAAGCCGTAGAGGCTCACGGTGCGCTCCCACGCCCCCGGCAGGGACGCCGTCGCGGTGTGCACGCCCTCGAACACTATGTCGCTCCATATCTCGTCGCTCATGATCACCAGGTCGTGGTCCACGGCGAGGTCGACCATGGCCCGGAGCTCGTCCCGCCGCATCAATCTCCCCAGCGGGTTGTGGGGGCTGCAGAGGCAGAGCATCCGCGTCCTGGGCCCCACGAGCGCCTTGAGGCCCTCGATGTCCAGGCTCCCCGTCTCCTTGTCGACGCGGCTGTAGACGCGTCTGCCTCCGGCGGCGTCGACGCTGCGGCCGAAGAGGAAGTCCACGGGGTCGAATATGATGGCCTCGTCGCCGGGCCCCATGAACGCCCTGGCGGTGTGCATCATGCCCTGGGCGACGCCGCACGTGGCGTGGATGTTCTCGGCTGCGCAGTCGATGCCCTTGTGTTCTCGGACGAAGCCGGCGGCGGCCTCCCTGAACGCGGGTGTTCCCCCGTCCGGGCCGTAGCTGAAGACGCCGTCCACCGCGGCCCTCTTCATCGCGTCCCGTATGGGCTCCGCGACCCGGAAGTCCGGGTCCGCCGCCGTCAAAGGTATCACGTCCATGGGCAGCCTCGCCCACCTGTTGTGTGCTCGCCTCCTCAGCAGGTCGAGGCGCACCGCGTCGTCGCTGAAGTGCTCCATGGATCTGGATCGGTTTAAAAGTATGAAGATTATCCTCCATTCGATGCATGCCCGGAGGACCAGCAAGCCCGAGTACGGCCCCTACATCCTCAGGGCTCTCAACAACAAAGGGAAGGCATCTATAGACGAGGTGCTGGAGGAGACGTTCCGCCTAATGAAGCCTCGGCTGTATCCTGCCGACTTGGAGGAGCTGCCCGGCGGCGCCCCCAGGTGGAGGAGGCAAGCCGAGAACATGCTCGACGGGCTCTTGGAGGACGGGTACGTCGCCGAGAGCCGAGGCCGCCTAACGTTGACGCGACGGGGCCTCGACTACCTTTCCGGTTCCTAGAGGCTCTGTTCCTTCGCCCTCTGCACCCAGGCCTCGACGTCTCCGCTTCTGGGCAGCCTCTTCACCAGATCTTCTCTCTCGTTTGCCTCGCGGAGCCTCTCCAGCAGCGCGGCGGGCTCCTCGGACGCCAGCTCGGCGATACTTCTGACCCCCGCTGCCCTCAGCAGCGCCCTGTATTTTTCCCCTACCCCGCTTAGAGACTCCAGGTCATCTGTCTGGGCTTCCGGCTCCTCTGGTTGAGGCACAGGCTCCTCTGGCTGGGGCGCAGGCGCAGGCTCCTCCGGCTGCTCCGCCTCGGGAGCCTCGGCCGGCTCCTCGGCGGCGAGCTGGGCCTCGTAGTCCTTTACCTTGACGACGGTGGGCTCCATCCTCGGCTTCTCCGGGGGCGCCTCCCCCTCCGCCTTCTCCTTGTACATGTAGTACAGCAGCAGCGCGAGTAGAACGACGAATCCTGCAACAATTATTATCGGGTTCATGGCGTCCAAGATATGGTGTCCACCCCGTATAAACTTGAGGAAACTCGAGTGTGTCTCATGCGTCTACCCTTGATATCTTTTTAAGTGGGTGGTCTAAATAGGTGCGGGACAGCGTGTCCCGTGAATGGGTATGGAGCGTAATGGTCAATGGGGCAACCTCGGCCATACAGGGGCGACTGAGCCAATTCTTTGAGACAGTCCCAGGTCAGACCATCCTAGCCCTAAGCTTCAACCTCATGAGCCTCTTCGCGGGCGGCCTCATGTCGATCTTCACCCCACAGTTCTCGGCGAGCCCCTGGATACTCGCCCTGTTCCCGCCGGTGCTCACGGTCCGCGGCGGCATAGGCGGCATCTTCAGCGGCAACCTCGCCACCATGCTCCACCTCGGCCTCGTGAAGCCCCGGCTCAGGGACAACACCCCCAACTACTACGGCCTCGTGAAGAGCGTCATGACCATCACCGTCGTCGACACCCTGATCCTAGGCTCCGTGAGCTTCCTGTTCAACCTGGCCTCGGGGACCGCGACGCCGGGGATGTGGCCCATCTTCCTCTGCGTCCCCACTGTGGCCTGCACCCTTGCGGTGAGCTTCAGCGTCCCCCTCACAAGCCTCATAGCCATAGAGACCTACAGGAGGGGCCTGGACCCCGACATCATCGTCTACCCCATCCTGGCGTCGGTGAACGACATAATAGTCACAACGTTCTACGTGGCCGTCGTGAGCCTGGTGCTCGTGGGCGGCCCGATCTTCCTGGGCCTGGGGGCTTTCTTCATCCTAATCCTGGCGGTTGTGGGCATCGTGGCCTACCGGAGCCGGGGCGACACGTTCTTCAGGCAGACCCTCCGCGAGGGCACCACCGTCGTCGTCCTAAGCAGCCTCTTCGGCGGCGTCAACGGCGTCATGCTCAGCCGGATGAGCGGGACGCTGGAGCGCATCCCCGGCCTCATGGCCATGTACCCGGCCCTCACCAACGCCCTGGGCAACATAGGGAGCATCATAGGAAGCCAGACCACCACCAGCATGGCCCTCGGCTACGCCCGTAGCTTCAGGGAGGAGCTCAGGGGCGCCGGGAGGAACATAGTACAGGTGGAGGTGCCGGCGGCGTTCATGCACGTGGTCTTCGCGTTCACGGCGTGGCTCATCACCGGGCCCGGTGCACCCGGCGTCAGCCTCATGACGCTGATGGCGATGGCCCTCGCCACCAACCTCCTCAGCTTCGGCGTCATCAGCGTCTTCGCCCTCTACTCGGC
>CAZCKR010000076.1:6269-8669 GCA_964499305.1 uncultured Candidatus Bathyarchaeia archaeon
GTGAAGAAGTAGCCCATCCCGGGGCCGCCTGTGCCTCCCCCGGTGGAGCCCAGCATCACGCTTCCTCTGCCCACGGCGGACATGACGCGGCCCCTTATCTCCCGGGGCACGAGGTCGGCCATCAACGCTGTGGATGCTGGCATGTACAGAGCGACGGCCAGGGCTGCACCCACCCTGACCAGCAGCACGTGGACGAAGCTCGTAGCCAGTACTATGGAGGGCAGGGACACCAGCGAGAGGAGCACGGCAGCGAACAGTGTTCTGGCCCGGCCGTACCTGTCGGCCACCATGCCGGCCGGGATGGTGAGACCTATCTTTATCAAGGACTCTATGAGGAGTATCAGGCCCCACTTCACGTTGGAGATCCCCACCACGTCGGTGGCGTAGACAACCCAGAAGGGAGCCGTCAACGCGTTGGCAATGAACGCCATCCCTGTGACGACGCTCAGGGCCTTGACCCCACGGGGCATGCTCCTGACGAGTTCGGGGATGCCGCCGTAAACCTCCCGCAGTATGGCTGGGATGCCGGGGAGCTCGCCCGGGTCTCCCTCAGGCTCGGCGCCTGTTAGATACCTGAGCATCACGGTGTTCACGATGAACGACATCATGTATATGGCGTAGAGCGCCCTGACGCCGACCTCGTTTCCCAGTGCCTCGGTTATCACGCCCGCTATGTAGGGGCTAGTTATCGCGAAGAGGGTGGCTAGCGTGGACATCGTGGCGAAACCTACTCCCCGGTACCGAGGCTCCAGGCTCTCGGCGAGGATGGCGCTGCTGGGGGGAAACTCCAGCACCGCGAAGCCCTGCAGCAGCGACGCCAGCGCTATCCATTCCCAGCTGGGGGCGAACACGAATATGAGCGTGGTGAAAGTCGACAGGAACCCCGCCAACACTATGAGCCTGACCCGGCCCCTCCGGTCGGTGAGGTAGCCGGCGACGGGGAACACCAGCAGCCCGGCGATGGGCCTCAGGCTGTTGACGACGCCTATCTGGGAGGTGCTGCCCCCCACGGCGAGGATGAGGAGGCTCGCGTACGGGAACACCATGTTCCTGCAGATCTGGCCCACCACCATCCTGACGGTGAGGATCATGAAGTTGCCGCGCATGAAGGGCAGCCTCCTCCGCAGTTCTTCCACGTCGCTCACCTGGCTCCGTCGGTATAGGCGGCTCCAAGTTATTTAATTATTCACGGAGTCACACGGGTAGGCGATGGGATACCCCTAAATCCATGCTGCCGCATATTGGTGCAGTGATCAAAGATACCTAGCTGTCCAGACTGCGGGTCCGAGGTAGACCCTGAAGACGCGTTCTGCCGATGCTGCGGGAGGAGGCTGAGTGAATGGGTGGAGAGCCAGGGAATCACCGCCGACGCCGCGCAGGCATCTGGGGGAAGCCTCTTCGTGGAGGCCGTCCGCAGCCTGTTCAACCCCTCCCCCGTCCAGGCGCCTCCCAACGTCTCGGTGTTCGCTGACCGCCAGCAGGCGCCCCTGCTCCCCTACCTGGTTTGGGCTGTGCTTCTCCTCGTCATGGGGCTGGGGGCTTCCTACGGGGGGGACTGGCTGAGCTACCTGGGCTTCACGCTGGCTGGGTACGCGGCGCCCCTCCTCTACGTGGTGTGGATGGTCCGGAGCGACAGGTACGAGAGGGAGCCCCTGGCGCTGGTGGCGTACTGCTTCGGGTGGGGCGCCTTCATAGGCATCGCCGCCGGCGTCCTCAACGCCGTGGTCACGGCGCCCCTCCTGGGGGCGGGCGGCGCCGGCTTCATCGAGGAGCCGTTGAAGGCGCTGGGCGTCTACCTGGTGGCGCGGAGCAGGCTGGGGCAGGAGTTCAACGACCATCTGGACGGCATGGTGTACGGAGCCGCGGCGGGCGCCGGGTTCGCGGGGCTGGAGAACTTCTGGTACCTCTACGAGATGATAGTGAACAACAGCTACCCGGCGTTGACCGCGGTGCTGCTTAGGTCCATGACGGCTTTCATGCACATCGCTTGGACCGCCATGGCGGGGAGAAGCCTGGGATTGGCCAAGGCGCTGAAGGGAAAGGTGCAGCTGTCCGATCTGGCACCCGGCGTGTTGGTGGCTGCCCTGATCCACATGGCGTGGAACACCGTGCCCCCCTTCATAGCGTTCGGGTTCATACTGCCCTTCATGGTGGAGTCCATGAGGCGGCAGATCCGGACCGCCCTCGACGACGAGAGGCGGTGGGGCTACGAGTGCTTCGCGCCCGACGAGAGGCCCGAGGATGTGGAGTAGCGGATGGACCTCGGCGTGGTCTATGGGTGGCTCGGGCTAGCCGCCGTCCTGGCGTCATCGACGCTCTACGCCGTTAACAGGTTGACGCCGGGACTGTCCGAGGGATACATGAGGTTCCACTGCTACGCCGGGCTCGCTTCGGTGGCCT
>CAZCKR010000077.1:0-8591 GCA_964499305.1 uncultured Candidatus Bathyarchaeia archaeon
CATGTACGACAACGTATCGCCTAAGCTGCCCTTCCAGACGAGCTTCCTCATAGACGTCATAGCCACCGTCATATTCGTGCTGCTATTGAAGGAGCCTGAGAGAGCCCGCCCTAAGGTTGAGGCCGTTAGAGAGCCTTGACGGGGCTGGCCTCTAGAAACCGTGAAAAGCTCATAGCACATCACTTTACCTGTGAGTGAACATGAAAGTCATTGTTCTAGGCTGCGGTAAGATCGGGGCAGTCATGGGGCGGGAGTTCGTCCGATGCCTGCCCGGCTCGAAGGTCACCATGGCAGACATCGATGAGACGAGGGCGAAGGAGGCGGCGTCCCACATCCCGGGGGCCGGCTTTACGACAATAGACACGGCGGACCACCAGTCCCTCCTCGGGAAGATCGAGGGCCACGACCTGACCCTGGGAGCCCTCCCGGGGGACTACGGCTACGCGGCGCTGAAGGCGTCTGTGGAGGCCGGCGTCGACATGCTCGACGTGTCGTTCTCCCCGGAGGACCCATCCCAGCTGGACGGGGCCGCGAGGGAGAGAGGCGTCACCGTGGTCCCTGACTGCGGCGTTGCCCCGGGGCTGTCCAACATCCTGGTGGGCTACGGGGCTTCGAGGCTGGACACGGTGGAGAAGGCCCACGTCATGGTGGGCGGCATACCCGAGGAGCCGGTGCCGCCCCTCGGCTACACCATCACCTGGTCGGCGGAGGGCCTGATAGACGAGTACGTCAGGGACGTCCGCATCGTCGAGGGCGGCGAGGTCGTCGAGGTGCCGGCGCTGAGCGGCCTAGAGGAGATAGAGTTCCCGGGCGTCGGGACGCTGGAGGCTTTCTACACGGATGGGCTGCGCACGTTGGCAGACTCTCTGCCGGGCGTCGATGAGATGTGGGAGAAGACCCTCCGCTACCCCGGCCACGTGGAGAAGGTCAGGCTCCTCAGGGACCTGGGGTTCTTCTCGGACGACCCCGTCACGGTGAGGGGGGAGCCCGTGTCGCCGAGGCTCGCCACGGCTCGGCTGCTTGAGAGGAGCCTATGGATGCCGGAGGTGGGCGACCTCCTCGCGATGCAGATCATGGTTCAAGGCAAGGCGGCCGGGGAGGAACGTGGATACGTCTTCAGGGTCCTCGACCGCTACGACCACGAGGGCAAGGTCTCGGCGATGGCGCGCACCACCGGGTACACGGCGGCCATCGTGGCGGGGATGCTCGCGGAGGGAAAGATAGGTGAGAAAGGCGTCGTCCCGCCGGAGAAGCTGGGGATGGACCAGGGGTTCACGCAAAATCTCTTATCGGAGCTGAGGAAACGGAACATCGTGGTAGAGGAATCCGAGACAGATTAACCAACCATAGAACATAATCGCTGTACGACGCGGCCCTGGACGTGTTCAGAGCTTGAACTCGGGGCCCCTGTTGTACAGCTCCAGGTACATCTCCTTGAAGGCGCCCAGGTAGGCCTGGGCGGCCTCCGTGGTCTTCAGTAGGCTCTGGCCGCCCTCCTCAAGCCTCATGAGGAAGCCCTTGGACTCTAGAAACGTGATGTGCTCCTGCCCTATCTTGGAGTTCAGGTTACACCTGTGGACGATGCCCGTGAAGGACCGGGGGTTCCTGCAGTAGGTGAGGATCTCCCAGTATATCTCGTACTGGGTCCTCTTGCCGCCCATCAGGCCCCGCCTTCCAGCATCTCGCCGAGCCGCCTCTCCGCTTCCTCGGACTCCGAGAGCCTCCCTTCCCACATCTGGGTGTACCTGCCCAGAGAGCTGGGGATGTACACGCCAGCCACCCCGAGGGCCAGGCACAGCGCCAGACCGACGACGCTCATCAGCGTGAGCAGGGAGGAGCCCGTCTGGGAGACCAGGAACCTCAGCTGGAGCGCCGCGGAGACGAGGAAGAAGGCCCCCGTGGCTCTGCTTCCCAGCATCAGCCTACGCATGGCCTCCCTGTTCTCCCTGTAGAACGCCATGTTCTCCACGATGAGGCCCGTCGGGTCGTCGTCTTCCCTGGACTCCCTCACTTCCTGGAACCCGTCCAGCATCTCTGCGCTGGATATGAGCCACATCAACCCGAAGACGCTGCCGACGAGCACAGCCGCCACGTTCAAGGCCTGGGGAAACAGTATGGTCTGCTCCCTGATCATGGGTAGCAGGTTGTTCACCAGTCTCTCTATCCCCATGCTCATGGCGACGCCTGCGCCCGCTATGTTAACTATGGTGAGGGCGTGGAAGCTGTTCATCTCCCGCGTCAGCCGGTTCATTGCTTCGTTTTCCATCTATCTACCTCCTTAATACACGTGACACGTATATTAAATATAAGTCAGTATGAAAGAATGTTACATACTATTCTTACATAGTGACTATGATATAGTGAGGCATAATTATGAAGAAATAATGTGAGTGACTCACATTGAATCAGGGAGAAGAGAGGCCGCGACCGGGTCTACGCTGCAGGCATCTAGGCACCGGGTTCTCCCAGCCTCCTCGCGTATGTCAAACTTCAAAAGGGGACACATACCTGTTCAATGGATGACGTTCAAGGCTGTTATCCTCGACTTCGGCGGCACACTCGCCGACGGCGGCCTGGAGTGGGAGCCCTACCACGAGGCGATACGGATCATCCTCACGGGGCACGGCTACTACGTGGAGATGGGGGAGCTGAAACGCGCCCTCAGGGGGGCCCTGCAGGAGCTGAACAAGTTACGCGCCCGCGGCAAGGAGAGGACGTTCGAGGAGGTCTACGCCATGTTCCTCAGGCGGCTGGGGATACCCGAGGACGCCGAGCTCCTGGAGCTTCTCCACGACAACTTCAAGATGTACTACAGGACCGAGTACTTCCACTGCGTCGAGGATGTCCTCAAGTGGCTGTCCAGCAGGTACAAGGTGGCGCTGCTGAGCAACACCATGAGCGACCAGCCCAGGGAGCTCCTCCGGGATAGCGGCCTCGACAGGTACTTCTACCTCGTCGTCTGCAGCAGGGACACGGGCGTCAGGAAGCCCAACCCCGAGATATTCAGGTTGGTGCTGTCCGAGCTGGGCGTGGAGCCTGGGGAGGCGGTGCACGTGGGGGACAGCGTCGAGGCCGACATGTACGGGGCACAGGACAGCAACATAACCGGGATCTGGATACGGTCCCCAGATCAGCCGCCGTGGAACGGGTACGCCATAGACAGCATCTGCGATCTCCCCAGGCTTCTCAGGGAGATCGAGGCTGGGGAAACTTCTTAGCCGATGGATACGCAGCTAATAGGCATGTCTCCCCTAGGGTGGTTCCTCGGGCTCGACCTGAAGTACCAGCTGGGCATAGCCGTGTTCATGTTCACGGTGGGGGCGTACGCGGTGCTGTTCGTCCTCGGGAGGAGGTGGCGCCGCGAGTTCGAGGCGCAGGGCGTCTCCTACTGGAGGGCCTCCAAGGAGGAGAGGCTGGAGGAGCTCATCTCGGATGTGTGGGAGCCCAGGAAGATCACGGTGCTCTACGGGCTGAGCTACTTCACCAACGGCTTCGTCCGCACGGCGTTCAACCTCTGGGTGCCTGTGTTCCTGCTGGACGAGGTGGGGGTCGGCACCATCGAGGCCAGCGCCTTCATGGGGCTCCTCTTCGTCTCGTGGAGCTGGAAGATGTTCGTCGGGCTCGTCGCCGACATCTTCCCCATCCGGTGGAGAGGCCGGCTCTACAAGCGGAAGCCCTGGTTCGTCGTCACCGGCGTCCTCTACCTCGCCGGCATAGTCATCATGGCGGTGAGCGACATCGAGACGGCTCCCGTCTGGAGCGTCCTGTTCCCGGCCTGCGTCTCCATAATCACGGCGGGGGCTTTCTACGACATGGCGGCCGACAGCTTCGCCATCGACGCGACGCCCCCCGAGTACCACGCCAGGGTGATAGGCGGCGTGAGCACGGCGGGCCAGAGCGTCGGCGCCGCCCTCGCCACCGTGCTGCCGCTGTGGCTGCTGGACGTGGGCGGGTACAAGCTGGTGTTCGTGCTTGCCGGTGTCACCGGGTTGACTTCGTTCCTATTCCTCACGGTGAAGGAGCCCGAAGTCAGAGAGGAGCGGGCGTTCAGCAGGAAGGCGGTGGCCTTCACGTATACCGAGCTCACTGTCGTCATCGCCGTGCTCATCATGTTCTTTAGGTCTTTCACCATGACTCGCATAACGTCTCCTCTCAACTCCATGTTCAGCATAGCCATGCGGGAGGCGATCCACGCGGACGTGGCCCTCGTGAGCACCCTGGGCCTGGCAGCCACGGTGGCGGGGCTTGCCGGTTCGCTCATCGGCGGAAGCTTCGCGGATAAGTATGGTCACAAGAAGGCGTTCCTGATGGCAACCGTCGTCTTCGCTGGCGCGGGGCTCCTCTGGGTCACCCTGTCCCCCGGCGCAGCCACGGCGTGGATCGTCGTGGTGGTGATGGTCTCCAGCTTCATGGAGAGGTTCTGGACGGGCACCGTGTTCGCGATAATGGCGGACGCGACGCCCCTCGCCATGAGCAGCACAGTCTACCAGATGTACATGAGCTGGAGCTGGATAGGCAACATACCGGCCAGCATACTCATCGGATACCTCCTCGGGATAGGTCTCAGGACCACGGTGCTGGCGCTGAGCAGCGTCAGCGTGGTGGTGCTCCTGCTGGGCCTCTACGTAAAGCCCTACGAGGCGGGTAAGGCGTCGAAGGTCTAGCCTGGCTCAAACCGGTTTCTTCAGCTTCAAACCGTGGCTCACTAAACCCGTGAAGTGTTCGTCGTCGGTCCAAAGCTCCATGCCTTTCGAGATGGCGGTCGCCGCGATGATCATGTCGGCCTCGGGGGTGAGGATTGATTTAGTGATAACGTGCTTTCTAGGGTGTAGTCAGCCAACTGGTAGGACCCATTTAAAGTATGAAGCATTTCACGTATAAGGGTCACGCGTGGAGCGAAGTATTCCTAGGAAAACATTGATTAGTACCCCCACCCCTACTAGGTAGGGGTACCCCTACCATGTATTTTGACCCTCTGCCCAAACGGGAAAAGAGCGACCTATTCAACAGGGAGAGCGAACTCGCACAGTTCTCCGACGCGTTAACCTACTCGTCACTAATCGTAATAGTGGGGCTCCGCAGGACAGGGAAAACGTCTTTCATGAACGTGGCTCTCTCCGAGTCGAAGCACCCCCACATCGTATTGGACATGCGTGGCCTATCCTACAACCCATCACACGCGGAACTGGTCAGGAAAATAGAGTCCGCGTTCAACCTGCTCAACAAGAGATGGCTCTCCATGATTCTAGACACGATCAAACAGGTGAAGGGGGTGAGCGTCCTGGGAGCCTCGATATCCTTGGACTGGAGTAAAGAAGGGGTAGACCTCACAGGTCTCTTCGATAGAGTAAACGCGTGGGCAGAGGCGAACGATGAGAGGTTTCTCGTGGCCTTCGACGAGATTCAGCTGATTCGCGGCGATAAGGACATACCGCGGCTTTTCGCACACATAATCGACTACGACCAGAACATATGCCTGGTGGTCACGGGCTCAGAGATGGGTCTCTTATTCGATTTCCTCGGCTTCGACGACACGGGTTCTCCGCTATACGGTAGACACTACACCGAGATCATGATGCGTAACTTCGACCGCGACGAGTCTGAGAGGTTTCTCGAAGCCGGCTTCCAACAGATAAGAGTCACCCCTCGACAAGGTGTGACGGAATACGCCGTTGAGAGCCTGGACGGCGTCGTGGGTTGGTTGACGCTGTTCGGAACCAGGTGCCGCGACCATAAAGATTCGAGTTCAGAGATCGTGGACGCCGTTGTCATGGAGGGAGGCAAGCTGGCGCGAGCGGAGGCGCTGAAGATAGTGAAGTATTCTTCGAGATACGCCGTGGTGTTGAATCATCTTGCCAGGGCCAAGGAGGCGACTTGGAGTCAAATAAAATCGATACTGGAGGCCCGTGAAAACCGCGCCTTGCCCAGTTCAACGGTGTCCGACGTTCTCAACAAGCTCGTTAAGACCGGGCTCGTCGAGAAGGACGGAGAGTACAGCATCCCTGATCGCCTTCTCGAAAGGGGCATCCTGGAGAGCCCGCTTCCCGAGGACTAGGCACCCCTACTAGGTAGGGGTGGGAGTACTTACGCGTCCATGTCAGATGTAATGTCTACCTGAATCATGGTGTGAGGGCAAAATTATGGATGAGGCGGCTCCAAGCCTTTCAGGTTTCGAGCCACCATGGTCCGGATTAGCGTTGATCATGGGATATATCCCTTCTTACTCGTCAGTTGAAGCGCCGCCTTCTGGCAGCCTCATCCGACTTGCGTACAGATACGTGAAGTATTGTTGAAAACTGATACATACACAGGGATAAGTACCGATCCGCGGATGAGAACCCATGGTAGTACAGCTGGAGACGGTGGCACAGCATCAGCCAGCGGTGAAGGAGACCTACTGCGGAGCCACCCTGGCCAACATCGATGAGTTGAAGAGACTCATATCTATGGACGTGAAGCTGACCCGCCTGCTCATCGAAGGAAAGATCGCTGTCGAGCAATACGACTCGGTGTACTCCGGCTACGAGAACAGGTTCGAGAAAGCGCTGGAGCTCAAGGACATGCACCTGAAACGGTTCAGGGAAGACTTGGGCGTCTACCAGAAGAAGCTCGAGGCGGTTGAGGGGCAGAAGGAGCTCCTCGAGGCCAGGAGGGAGATCGGGGACACCCAGGAAGACTCGTACCTGCTCAAGAAGAGGGCGATAGACTGGGACACGGCCAGGCTCCAGGCGGGCATCGACAGGAACCAGAGGTGCATAAGGGCCATACAGCAGCTGCCGGAGCACGTGGACCCCAAGGACGTCTCCGAGGTAGAGGCGTTCATGAGAGAAAAAATCGGCATAGTGAAAAAGGCCAAGGTTGACGGGAACACGAAGAAGAGTCTGAGGAAGAGGATCAAGCGGCTAGCCCAGCTGGTCTGCGTGGGTTAACAGGTAATCAGTAGAGGCCCATGCCCCATGTAGCGCCGAATCGAACCAGGGGTAGATGGTAGCCCACGTTGAGGCTCGTCTAGTCACTTCACGATGCTCTTGATAGCCCGAATTATCTTGTCAGCGTCTGGCAGCACGTGGCGCTCCAGGCTCCTGTTGAACGGTATCGGCGTGTTCGGGTTAGCCACTCTGGCGACCGGGGCCTTGAGGCTGTGGAACCCCTTCTCCGCGACCACGGCGGCGACCTCCGCGGTGAAGCCGCAGCGCTCGTAGTCCTCGTCCACCGCCACGAGCCTCCCCGTCTTCTGGACGCTACGGAGGATGGCTTCCTCGTCCAGCGGCACCAGGGTCCGGGGGTCGATGACCTCGACGCTCATGTCTCCCTTGAGCGTGTCCGCCGCCTTGGCCGCCTCCTGGACCATCTTGCCGGCGGCCACCACCGTGACGTCGCCGCCTTCACGCACCAGGTTGGCCACGCCGAAGGGCACCGTGTAGGGCTCCTCGGGCACCTCGCCCTCCATCACGTAGAGGAGGCTGTGCTCGAAGAACGCCACGGGGTTGGGGTCGCGTATGGCTGCTATGAGGAGCCCCTTGGCGTCGTAGGGGTTGCTGGGGACGGCGACCTTCAATCCGGGCATGTGGGCGTAGAGGCCGTAGAGGGTCTCGCTGTGGGTGGCGGCGCTGCCTCCGCCGGCTCCGTAGATGCAGCGGAGCACCATGGGGACGTTGACTTCTCCGCCCGTCATGTAGGTGGTCTTGGCCATCTGGTTGAGTATCTGGTCCATGGCGACGAGCCCGAAGTCCACCAGCATGAGCTCCACGACGGGCCTCATGCCGACTACGGCGGCTCCGACGCCTGCGCCGATGAACGCCGTCTCGGTGATGGGGGCGTCCCTGACGCGCTCCCTGCCGAACGTCTCCTTCAGCCCCTTGGTGGCCGGCCTCCAGCTACTGGATACGTTCTCGCCGAAGAGGATCACCTCGGGGTCGCGGAGCATCTCTGCTCTAAGCGCCTCGTTTATGGCCTCCGCGTAGGATATTACTCGCGGCATCTTAGTCGTCCTCCACGAAGACGCCCACGTGGGCGTCGATGGGCTCAGGCTCGGGGCTGCCCGCCGCATAGTCGATGGCCTCCTTCACCTTCATGGCCTCCGTGTCCCGTATCTCGGCGTCGAGCCCCTCCGTCAACACTCCTCCGCTCATGAGCCTACCCCTGAAGCATTTGACTGGGCAGTAGGGGCTCTCCTCGTCTGCGCCGAGCCTATGGATCTTGAACTCCAGCAGGGACGGGCCTTCGCCCCTCCGGGCGCGTTGGACTGCCTCCCCGACCACCGCGTATACCTTCTCGACGTCCCAGCCGTCGTGGGTGGCTCCGGGCATCCCGTAGGCGGCGCCGCGGTCCCCCACGTTGTCTATGCTGAGCTGGGGGTAGTCGATCTCGTGGCCCAGCATCCGCTGCACCTCGGGGCTGCTGTTCTCGCATACGAAGACCACGGGGAGCCTCCAGCACGCCGCGAGGTTGAGGGTCTCCTGGACGCCTCCCTGGTTGCTGGCTCCTTCGCCGAAGTAGCTGACCGAGACGTTGCCGTTGCCGCGGAGCTGGTTGGCGAGGGCGTAGCCTGCGCACATGGGGACGCTGCCGCCTACGATGCCGTTGGCGCC
>CAZCKR010000078.1:0-4817 GCA_964499305.1 uncultured Candidatus Bathyarchaeia archaeon
GCTTTCTCAGGGTCGCCGGGAGAAAGGCTGGGAGTGTAACGTACTAGCCGCGCGTACAGCGTCCCCAGTAACCAAGAAAAATCGATCCGCCAAGCCTCCCTGAAACACCCTCATCCATAGGGGGAGGGGGAGTAGACGAGAAAAGGCGAACCGACGCCCCTTCCACCGAAAGAAGCCCCAGAAACACCCCTTTTAGATCTAAATACATACAAAAACGTCGTCCACCGAACATAAAAAACACCTCAAAAACGCCTAGAACATGGGCGGCGTGAACACATCGTATACTACGAGCTCCTCCTCTACGTCGAAGGTTCTATGCCTCAGCCCCTTCGGCACCACTACGAACACCCCCGGCCGCAGCGGGAACACGCCCCTATCCTCCACCCACATCATCGCCCTCCCCCTCAGCACATAGATGACATCCGTCTCCTCCTCGTGGACATGCTCCTCGATCTCCGAGCCGGCAGGGCACCTTACCACGAAGCAGGTCAAGTCACCGCCGTCGTCCCGGCGTGAGTACAGCACACGCATACCAACGCCACTCAGAAAAGGGTGAGGCGATTCATGTACGTCGCAGAGGCTTCTCACGATGCTCATGAAAGATAGGTGTATGTGGTGCCGAAAGAAGTTTATTCCAGCATCTTATCGACGCCGCCCCTGATCAGCCTCCGCCGCCGCCGATGCCTACCCAGGAACCTGTTCACGGTCTCGGCGAGCCGCGCCTTGCACTCATGGCAGTCGATGCCTCCCTCGATGCAGTCCACGTAATGCTCGTGGGCCTCATCGTCGTCCTCGGTTAGCAGGAGGTACCTGTACTGGTACATGGGGCACCGGGCGGGGTGGTCCCCCGTATCTGCCTCAGCTATCTTTCGTTCCACCAGCTCGGGCACATCCGTGGTGTAGATCGCGGTCAGGGGCTGGGACGACGACATCTTCACGCCCCCCGTCAAACCGGGAAGCATCCTTCCATGCACCTGAGCCGGCTTCGGGTATCCCAGCTTCCGGGCGACGTCCCGGGTGATCCTCCAGTACGTGTCCTGGTCTATCCCAGCGGGAACCAGGCAGGGCACCGGCTCCCCCGCCCGCTCCGACTCCAGGAAGCACGGCGCCGCCTGCATCGTGGGGAAGAACATCATTCCCAGGTTGGAGTCGTCGCCGAACCCGAACACCGCCCTCATCGTGGAGCAGGTGATCCCTCGCGCTATCCTCAGGGCCAGTGGGTATAGCTTCGCTACGTGCCTCGTGTTTACTATAAACTCTGTCTTATCGGGGTCGAACCCCAGCGCCATGAGGTCCAACGCGTTCTCATGCACCCAGTGGCTCGCGGTCTCCTCGTCGATGTCGTCCCTGATGAGCATCCTCTCGTCGTCTGTGAACTGGAAGAGCAGCTTAGAGCCGAAGGTCTCCTGCAGGTGCCTCGTGAACGTCCACGGGACGAGGTGCCCCAGATGCACGGGCCCCGAGGGGCCTCTCCCGGTGTACAGGACGAACCTTCCGCCGCCCTCGTAGTGGTCTAGTATGGTGTCGAGGTCCCTGTGCGAGTAGAACACGCTCCTCCGGAGCATGTAGTGGAGCCTGCCTGTATACTGTCTGATCCTCTCCAGCAGCCCGGGGGTCATGGGCTCGGTGCCGAACCGTTCCATGAGCCGGTCGCAGTCGATCTCCCCCTTTACCTCCCAGGGGGTGACGACGGGTGCTCCTTTATTGGCCACAATAGAGCGTCGCCACCTCACTCCACCGGCTTGATGAGGAAGTCTTCTAGGACGTCCTTGGCTTTCTCCCGCTTCGCTTGGAAGTCCACGAGGAAAGCCTTGACGCGCTCCGCCAGCTGCTTCTTGCACTCCCCGCAGAGGATGGAGCCCGACTTGCACGCCGACTCGCGCGCCCTCAGAGCCTCGTCGTCGTCCTCGAAGAGGAAGTAGTAGTACGCGTAGACGTTACATACCTCGGGGCGGCCTCCCAGCCGTCTCTGCTCCTCCACCGTGTCCCTGCCTCCGGTGAAGGCGCTCATCACCTTCTTGGCGGCCACCTTCGGCGGGTCCGTGGTGAATATGGCGGTCTCGGGCTGGCTCGCGCTCATCTTGCCGCCCTCGGCGAGCCCGGGCAGGAACTTGGCGTGTATCTGCGCCGGCTTGTAGTAGCCCAGCTTCTCGGCTATGTCCCGGGTTATCCTCCAGTAGGGGTCTTGGTCTATGGCGGCAGGTATGAGGCACGGGGTGTTCTTATCCTCCCTGTCCGACTGAAGGAAGCACACCATGGCCTGGAGGGCCGGGTGCCAGATGGCCCCGATGTTGTCGCTGTTTGTTAAACCGAACACCGCTTTGACGGTGCTGAAAGTGATCCTCTTCGCGACCTTGAGGCCTAGCTTATAGATGTGCTGGATGTGGTCCGAGTCGCTTATTATATGCGTCTTCTCCGGGTCCAGCCCACACGCTATCACGTCCAGGGAGTTGTCGTAGGTCAGCCTTATCGCCTCCTCCAGGGTGAGGTCTTCCCTGTGGAGGAACTTTTCGTCGTCCGTCATCTGGAAGTAGAGGTCGGCGTCGAAGGCGTCCTGGAGGTACTTGCAGAAGAACCACGGCAGCAGGTGGCCCAGGTGGACGTGCCCCGACGGTCCTCGCCCGGTGTAGAGGCCCACCCTGTTGCCTTTCTCGTACTCGTCCAGCCACCAGTCCGTATCCCTGTGACTGATGTATACTCCTCGCCGGAGCTGCATGTGCATGTACCCGGCGTGTTTGGCGATGCGGTCCGCGATGCTCTGGGTCATATGCTGGACACCGAACTGCTCTATGAGCTTGCCGTAGTCGATGTCTCCGCTAACCTCCCAGGGCGTCACTACCATTTCCTGTTTTTCCTGGTCCGTCATGCCTGGCTCTCTCCTGATAAATCCAGCGTATCCGCTGGCTCAGTTTTTCTGTCGGGACTAGGGTGGCGCTTAGAAACGGCTTCCTCCGCTAGGAGGAGCCTGTCCAGTCCGAGTGATACACACTCATTCCCCTGTCTCCGTACAATGAATGGTGCCAGAGGCTTTTAAAAAGGTATTCGTCACCCGGAGATCAGCTTGTACATGGAGACGCAGTCCACGTACTCGCCCCGGAACTTGACGCCCCCCGGGAGCCTGCCGTACTCCCGGTAGCCCAGCCTCTCGTAGAGCCTCATCGCGGGGCTGATGCCGTAGACCTCAAGGTAAAGTATCTCGACGCCGATAGCCCTCGCTTGATTCTCCAGCTCCCTCATCATCTCCGAGCCTATGCCCTGGTCCCTGTACTGCTTCCTAACGAACACGCCTAACCCTGCTGTGTGTCTGAGGCGCCCTCTCCGTTTCCTCGCGTTGGATTGCCCCACAGCCTTCCCATCTGCCTCAGCTATCACCACTACGGTTCGGCCGCTCTCCACGGCCTTCATCATCTCGGCGTGGCTGTCTACCTGCTGCTCCCGGGTTCTCTTGGAGTCGCCGCCGATCATGGCCTCTTCCTCGATTAGCTCGTTGTGCAGCTCAAACAGGTCATCCACGTCGCCCCACCTGGGTGGCCTTAGGACGACCTTAATCCCCTTTCCTGAGGTGAAATCTGTGAAGTATGTTTTTGTCCCCAAACCACTGTGTAAATGTTTTTAGTGATATAAAACTAAGATGAGCAAACATATTTGAGCATGTGGAGGCCGTCCACGCATTCCCGTTATAAGTGACACTCCAGGGCATTCATCCATACTTTCTGTAGCCGAAACCACACACAATAATTTACTAATTTTCTATATATCTTAAACTAACTTTATATGGAAATAATTATTAAGTCCCAAATAAATTATTAAAACGCGCTGGCTGGACGGCATCAACTATATATCCTTTCATTTCCAACCAGCGTACATCCACATAACTACTTCTCGGCCAGCTCCTTGAGCATGACTAGGCTGTCCACGTACCCGCCCCTATACTTGACGTCGCCGGGTATCCTGCCCACCACCACGTACCCCATCTTCTCGTACACGTGGATGGCTCTGTCATTGATGGCGAAGACCTCCAGCATGATCTTCTTTATGCCAAGCCTCCCCGCGTGCCTCTCGACCTCCCTCATGAGTTCCTGGCCTATACCGATCTCACGGTAGCCCTCCTTGACCGAGATGCCGAGCTGGCCCACGTGGCTCATTCTGCCGAACCTCGGAGCCACCGCGCACTGGCCCACCATCCTGCCATCGACCTCAGCCACCACCCTGATCTCCTTGTCCTTCTCTAGGTTGGAGAGCCCTCTGGCGAGCCAGTCCACCTCCTGCTCCCTGGTCTGCTTTCTGTCGGCGGCGATCATGGCCTCCTCCTCGACGAGGCTGTTGATGAAGTCCAGCATGTCGTCAAGGTCCTCCCATTTGGGTGTCCTCAGAGTGACCTTTCTGCCGTCTCTGGCCTCGAACTCTCTAAGTATTACCCCTGCCTTCATCTCTGACCATGAAAAGAAGAATTAGGCGTATTAAAGGCTGACTCAGGATTCGAAGATGTCCAGTAGGGCCTGTTCCAGACTCTTCCCCTCGGGCGGGCTCTCGATGATCTCGCCGACAACCTCGCCTTTCATGTCTAGGACGGCTATGTGCGGTATCTTGACGACGTCGAAATCATCTACCTCGGGCGGGCTCGGCGGTATCCTCCACCACCGTTTATCATTCTTCGAGTCCCTCATGAGGTGGCCGAACACCCTGACCTCGAGCCCCGCCTCCCTGTTGAGCAGAGCCAGTATGGGGACGTTCCTGTGGCAGTCTGGGCACCACTCGGCGCTGAACACCACCACGAGATACCTGTCCGAGTGGCACCTTATCTTGTTGACCGCCTC
>CAZCKR010000078.1:4917-8517 GCA_964499305.1 uncultured Candidatus Bathyarchaeia archaeon
GCCGGGGAGATGCCCAACCTGGAGAGACTCATGGAGGAGGGCGTCTACCTTGAACTCAACCAGATAGACACCAAGACCCAGACCAAGACGGCTCACGCCCAGATGCTGTCAGGCTACCAGGCCAACGTGACGGGGGTCTACGCAAACGGCTTCGTCTTCCATCCCTTGCCCACCGGGTACACCCTCCTCGAGAGGGCTGAGGACCACTTCGGGAGCGGGAACGTGGCGACAGGCTTCATCTCGGGAAAGACCAATAACATCGCCCCCGTCTTCACCGAAATGGAGGGAGTCGACTACGTGTCCATGGTGGACGAGTACCTCGAGGACGAGACGGGCGGGACAGGCGAAAAGTTCCTGAGGTTCATCGACGACCACCACGAAGACCACTTCGTCGCCTTCTTCCACACCGCTGAACCCGATAAGCTTGGCCACCGCCACGGAGAGAACAGCCCAGAGTACCACGAGGGCGGGCTGCGGTGCGACAGATACCTCGGCCTCATACTCGACAAGCTGATGGAGCATGGAATAATGGACGAGACGCTTGTCTACGTCTGCACGGACCACGGCTTCCTCGAGGACGGCTTCGAGCACCCCAATGAGCCGCTCATATGGCTGGCCTCCAACGACATCAGGCTCGAAGCCAACGTAGACGAGACGCGGCTCTTCATCCCCGACATAGCCGCGACGATATACAGATCCCTCGGAATCGACGTCACTGAGCCGCCGCTCAGGGGTTATCCGCTGCAGAGCCCTCTGCCCCCCGAGGCGGAGCAGAGGATGGCCGTTTGGGAAGACACGGAGCCGCCTGAACTAAGGCTAGAAATCCTAGAACCTGAGACACCCCATGAACTGGGGTGGACGGTGAGCGACAATTTGGGTCTTACGAAAACATACGTGGTCACGGAGAGGCATGGCGTGGAGTACTTCAACGGCTCCGTGGGGGAGGTCCTGTACGAGTCCGAGCATATAACTGGTCTGGAGGCGGAGTTCAGCTACTCCCTCGACCTGCCGTTAAACGAAGAAATGTACGACGTCACCGTCTACGCCTTCGACGAGAAGGAGAGCCTCACTTCGAAGACGATCACCGTCGGGACGGACACGCTGCCGCCAGTGATCGAGTCAACCAGCTTTAACGAGAACCAGACTATATTTAATGACTATAATCTGTGGGTCATCGTCGCCGACAACGCCGAGTTGTCCCGGGCCGAAGTGCTGCTCGACGGAGAGACGGTCGAATCCTGTAGATTCAACGACACAAAGAAAGATCATATGAATTACCTGCTTGATGTGTCGGAGGTTCCCAACGGCGTCCACACGGTAACAGTCTTAGTCAACGATGTTAACGGAAACGTCTCGGAGGAAACATACGCACTGACGGTCGATAAGCCTGGCTTCTTGTTCCGTTTAACGGTCCACATCCTTGCGTTCATCGATAGAATAGTCTCCGCGCTCATAGGCGGTTAACTTCTAGGATATGTCTAGGCTGCCTGTGAGAAGGGTGTCGGCGAAATCCACCGCGCCATGGTGGAATAAAGGAATAAATAGATTTCTTATAATATAAAGAAACGACACTAGAATATGGTAAGAGAATATGACTATATATTTATTATATTTCAGGCGTGTTTACCCAATATTTTCGATAAATATATTTACTTCCACCTGTGATATAGTGGCTGGTGAAAAGGTTTGATGAGCAGCAGCCCCGGCGAGGAACTCCGAAAGGTACAGGTGACAGGCGGCTCAACCTACATAGTATCGCTGCCCAAGGCCTGGGTGGAGCAGATGGGGCTACAGAAGGGGAGCGTCGTACGGATAAACCAGAAGGACGACCTCACGCTCTGCCTCCAGCCTCAGGGAGCCGAGACCGGGGACAGCACTCGAAGAGTCATCATCAACCCTAAACAGGACGACACGCCCGAGAGCATCGTACGTAGAGTGGTCTCGGCTTACCTCATGGGCTACAACATATTGCAGTTGAGGAACAGCCAGCAGAGGATCGACAGCGGCCAGAGGTTCGCCGTGAAGGACTTCACCCGCAAGAAGCTGGTGGGCACCGAGATCCTCTCGGATCTGCCGCAGGAGCTCACCCTCCAGGTGCTCCTCAGCTACGCGGAGCTGTCAGTCAAGGACGCGTTGAGGCGTATGAGCGTGATAGCCGCCGCCATGCACAGGGACGCCATAACCGCCCTCGGCACGGTGGAGTCCACGTTGGCGCGGGAGATCGTGGCGATGGACGACGAGGTGGACCGGTTCAACCTCTACATCGTGAGGCTCCTAAAGGTGGCGGTGACCGACGGCCACATACTGAAGGAGAGCGGCCTGAAGTCGCCGCGTGAGTGCCTGGGGTACAGGCTCATAACCAAGTCCGTGGAGCGCATGGCGGACCACGCCGTGAACATCGCCCACAACAGGCTGGAGCTCACCCTAAGCGTCGTGAACCCCGAGGTGCTGAAGGAGTTCCAGAAGCTCAGCGAGTTCGCGCTGGAGATATTCGAGTCCTCCATGGACTCGTTGTTCGAGGAAGACTATGGCTTGGCTGACAAGACGCTTAACAAGGCGGAGCAGACGCGTAACCTCGAGACGGAGGTGCTGCACAAGATAGTGAAGCACGCGCCCCCCGAGGAGATGCCGGCCCTCAGAATGATCGTGGAGAGTATCCTTCGTACAGCGGAGTACGGCGCAGACATCGCCGAGGTGGTCCTCAACATGACCATAAGGGACGCCGTCGTCGAAGCGTAGGGCTCTCTAACCGAAGGTGTGCCGGAAGGCCGCATCACCCAACACTTTTCCAGTCCCGTCTAGGATCTCGAAGGACAGGTCGTATGTCCTTCCCTCAACCGCCTCATAGGGGATCACCGTCATCCTATCCGTGTCGCCTATCTGCCACCCGTGGCTTGGTATCGATTCGCCGGGGTAGGTGCGCTCCCCGGGCAGGATCAGGCCGTCGTTTCCCTTCATGCTTGGGCGGTACATCCGCCGGTAACTGTGCGTCCCGTTGGACAGCGTCATCCTCACCTCCGCCGCGTAGGCGGGCAGCTCGTTAGGATTGTATAGCTCCGGGTAGAACTTGTCCAGCACCGGCACATCATTTAAACGCGTATACTTCGGACGGTAGCCTGTAACCTCGACCGTTGATGGCGACTCGACGCGGCCTGTATGGACGCTGAAGTAGCCTACCCCGCCCTCACCGGTGTGTTCCACCGTCAGTTTCTGGTAGGGGTACCGGTGGCCTGGGTCCAGGTATACTCTAGCTATCTTAAACGAGGCGTTGTCAACGGTCACCTCGTAGTTTGACCTGTTCAAGCCCAGATAGTAGACGTAGCGGGATATCTCGTCGTCGGCGACGAAAGCCGGCTTCACCCTTCCGCTGAAGTTCTGAGAGGCAGCGGAGACGGCGATGACCGCCACCAACACGGCGACCGCCGCCCTGTAGAGGCCTCTCATAGCAACTCTAATGTCGCTTCAACGGCGCATATATGTTTGATCCATAGAGTAAACCGTTGGCGACTGAGAACCTTTTTTAAGGCTTGACGCATCGGTCTTAATCCGCTGGGACCGTGGTCAAGCTTGGTACGATACGCGGTTCGGGTCCGCGTGATC
>CAZCKR010000079.1:0-8485 GCA_964499305.1 uncultured Candidatus Bathyarchaeia archaeon
GCGTCAGCAGTATGGCGACGGCCTTCTGCTCGTACCAGCTCAGTATCATGCTCAGGGGCAGTTCGTTCACCCCCACGTCGAAGGCGTCGGCGAGGGCCACCGCGATCTGGACCGCCGAGTAGGCGTCGTTGCACTGACCCACGTCCAGCAGACGCGGGATTCCGCCGATGTCCCCCAGCTCCTTGTCGAAGAACCTGAACTTGCCGCACGCCAGCGTCAGCACCACAGTGTCCTTGGGCGCCTTCTCCACGAACTCCGTGTAGTAGCTGCGGCCCGGCTTGGCGCCGTCGCAGCCTCCCACCAGGAAGAAGTGCCTTATCTTCTTGTCCTTCACCGCGTTGACGACGACTCCGGCTACGCCGAGAACGGCGTTACGGGCGAATCCCACCGTGACCTCCTTACCGGGGGCGTCCTCCTTGAAGCCCGGCATCTCCAAGGCCTTATCGATGGCTGGGGTGAAGTCCTTGTCCTCTATGTGGGCGACGCCGGGCCAGCCGACGAGGCCGGTGGTGAATATGTTGTCCTTGTAGCTCTCCTGGGGCTTCTGGATGCAGTTTGTGGTCATCACGATGGCGCCTGGGAACTGGCTGAACTCCCGGTGCTGGTTCTGCCAAGCCGTGCCGTAGTGGCCGTAGAAGTGTTTGTACTTCTTCAGTCCCGGGTAGCCGTGGGTGGGCAGCATCTCGCCGTGGGTGTAGACGTAGACGCCCTTGCCCTCGCTCTGCTGCAGTATCTTCTCCAGGTCCATCAGGTCGTGGCCGCTCACAAGCAACGCTTTACCCTTCCTGTGGCCTAGGGGCACCTTCGTCGGCACGGGGTGTCCGTAGTGGCCCGTGTTGCCGGTGTCCAGTAGCTCCATGGCACGGAGGTTGATCGCACCGCACTTCATAACGAGGTCGTACATCTCGGAAACAGTCTTTTTGGGGTCTAGGGTGGCGGCGAGACCCTCGTGGATGAAGGCGTACACCTTCTCGTCCTCCTGGCCCAGCAGCGCCGCGTGGTCGGCGTACGCCGCCAAGCCTTTCATCCCGAAGACCAGCAGCCACTTGAGACCGTGCACATCGGCGTCGGCGTCAACGTCGGACATGACGCCGTGCATGGCGCCCTGCTTGATCATGGCGTCGAGGGTCTTCTCCGGGTTGAAGAGGGCTGCCTCGGGGTACTTCTTGGCTCCCGCCTTCTCCTTCACCTTCTCTTTAAGCCCCTCCCTGAGCTCCACGGCCTTGTTAATCATGGGCGGGAACCTCTCCGGGTCGAAGTTCACGTTCGTGAGGGTGCTGAACGCCGCCTCGCAGGTGAACCTGTTTACCTCGCCGTCGCTTATACCGTGCCTCCGGGCCTCCGCGGCGACCGCCGAGAGACCCTTCAAGGCGTAGACCAGCAGGTCCTGGAGCGCCGCGACCTCCGGGCTCTTGCCGCATACCCCGAACCTGGTGCAACCGGTTCCTCCGGCCGTCTGCTCACACTGATAACAAAACATTCTATCTCATCTCCTCTCAGGATGCCTCAGACTTGGCCTTGAGTGGGCAGTTGGCGCCGCCTTCGCAGAACTTTTCCGCGTGGCGCTCAACCGACTTCACTATGGGGTCCAGGGTCTCGTGGTTGAGGCTGTATATCCTCTGCTTGCCTTCCCTCCTCACTCTCACCAGTTTGCACCGGACGAGGGGACGCAGGTTGTGGCTCACCATGCTCTGCTCCTGGCCTAGGGCGTCCACGAGCTCCGTTACATTCATGGGTCCCTCGTCGAGCTTCTCGATTATGGCTAGCCGCGTCGGGTTGGCCAATGTGGAAAAGAAGCCGTAGCAGAGGTTTGTGAGCCCCTTCTTCACACCAGACACCTTATCTGAAACAATCTTCATATGAAGAATGTTTCATTAGAATATAAGGGTTACGGACAAGACCCACCCAAAAAAGGATCTCCAACTAATCCCTGAACGGGCAGTTACCGGCGGCCCTACAGTATTTCGCCTCGTGGCTCTCAACGATACCTAAGATCGAATTCACTGTATCCTCGTTCAGCGAGACGTACTTCTCCTTGCCCCGTCGCTCGGAGAACACGAAGCTACACTGCTCAAGTATCTTCAAGTTATGACTCACCATACTCTGCTCCTGCCCAAGCTCCGAGGCGAGCCCCGTGACATTCATCTCCCCCTCTGAAAGTTTCTCAAGGATCGCCAGTCTAGTCGGGTTCGCGAGGGTAGAGAAGAACCCGTAACATATATCATTCAAACCTCTTTTCATATCTGAACCCCTTTCACGCGGGTCGAATCTTTTACTATTTTTCATATAAATATAAAAAGAAAATGGTGTTAAAATTATATGATAATTAAAGAAAACTAGATGCGTAGCTCGTTCAGGCTGCCGTCAATGACCTTCATGCCGTTCATGTAAGGCTGCAGCGCCTCCGGCACTTTAACGGTCCCGTCCTCCTGCTGATACTGCTCTATGACGGCGATCATTGTCCGGCTCGTCGCCATGGCGGTGTTGTTCAGCGTGTGGACGACCCCCTCGGGCGGCGCCCCCTCCTTGAGGCGGTACTTTACGTTGAGGCGGCGCGCCTGATAGTCGGTGCAGTTACTGTTAGACCCGATCTCCCGGAACTCGCCGTCCGCCATCCATACCTCGGTGTCATACTTCTTCGCCGCTATGATCCCAATGTCTCCCGTGCAGACGTTGACGACCCTGTAGTGGAGGCCCAGCCCCCGGTAGAGCTCCTCGCAGTTCCTCTGCAGCTCCTCGTGGAGCCCCCAGCTCTGCTCTGGCAGAGAGAAGATGAACTGCTCTACCTTGTGGAACTGGTGCACCCTGAAGAGGCCCCTGGTGTACTTGCCGTGGGCGCCCACCTCCCGTCTGAAGCAGGGGCTGACCCCGCACAGCTTGATGGGCAGGTCCTCGGCGAGCAGCGTCTCGTCCTGGAGCATGACCGCCATGGCGTGCTCGCTGGTGGCTATTAGGTATAGGTCCTCCTCCTCTACCTTGTACATGACGGATTCGAAGTCGGCGAGATCCGTGACGCCCTCGTAGGCGGCTCGCCTGATCATGTATGGGGGCACGATGAGGCTGTACCCCTTCTTGACCAAGTGGTTGATCGCGTACCGCTGTATCGCCTGGTCTAGCAGCGCCAGCTCGTTCCTGAGGTAGTAGAAACCCGACCCAGCAGCCTTGGCCGCCCGCTCGAAGTCGCCGATTCCCAAGGCGGTGACTATCTCCGCGTGGCTCTTGGGCTCGAAACCGAACTCTGGTTGCTTGCCCCACCGTTTGACCTCGACGTTATCGTGGTCGTCCTCGCCGTAGGGCACCGACTCGTGGAGCATGTTGGGGAGCCGCATGAGGCCGTCCCGGAGCTGCTCCTGGCTCTCGCTCATCTGAGACTCTAGCCCGCGTAGACGGGAGGGTATCTCCGAAGCCTCCTTCCTGAGGCTGGAGGCGTCGCCGCCTTCCTTCATCACTTTACCGATCTCGCTGGATATCTGGTTCCTCCTCCTGCGTAGATCGTTGACCCTCTGCGTGAGCTCCCGCCACTTCCTGTCCGTCTCTATGACGTGGTCTAGGAGCTCCAGCTTCTCGGGGTCTTGTCTCCTGGCTAGGTTTTCCCGCACTTTCTCGGGGTATTCTCTGATGAGCTTTATATCTAGCATCCTAAGCCCACGCAACCAAGGTGTACGCGTTTCCCTCTTTTAGAAGTTATGTGTAGGGAAGCACCTACGAAGGGACGGCTACTATAGTGGTCCTCGTGTTCGTTATTCTTTATCGTTATCTTCATTATTTCTACTGGAGTTCATCCACTTTCACTCTGCCCCGTCATCTAAACCGGTGCGTTCCGTTTAAAAAACGGTGAACACGGTTGGGATTCAGTGATAAGCTTTGTCGACATACGAGGTCGGTGCCTTCGAGGCCTTGGAATGGGCGTGGAACCTCTTGCGGGTTCAGGGCGATGTGAACGTCGAGGACGCCACCAAGCACATCCAGGAGATGCTATATACGCTTGGCAGCGGCACCCAGGTGAACTTCCGGCAGAGGACCAGCGCCCTCAGGGCATCGCCCCAGTAGTTAACCCCTTAAGCGTGCAGATTTTATTCTCCTTGAACAGCATTGACCAAGTTCATGGTATTCACCGGAGCCACTCTCATAGATGGGACGGGCGCCAAGCCGGTCGAGGACGCCTCCATCATAGTCGAGGGCGACAGGATCAGGGCCGTGGGGAGGGGGCTCGACGTGCCGAGGGACGCCGAGGTGATAGACGTCGCCGGGAGGACGGTTCTACCGGGGCTCATCGACAGCCACGTCCATCTCTGCAGCAACGGCGACCCCAACATCTTCACCATGCTCCAGTATCCCATGGGGATGCTGCAGCTCTTCGGATTCAGGAACGCGCTGAACGAGCTGGAGGCGGGCTTCACCTCGGTCCGCGACATGGGGGCGCCCCACGGGTTCGCCCTCAGCCTCAGGCAGGCCGTGGAGACTGGAGTCGTACGCGGGCCGAGGATCGTTGCCCCCGGTAAGGTCATCAGCATGACCGGTGGACACGCAGACTTCCACCTCGCCAGCGGTGTCGGTTACACCGGGATGAGCAGGATCGCTGACGGCGTCGCCGACTGCCGCAAGGCTGCGCGGGAGCAGCTCAGGGACGGCGCGGACTTCGTCAAGATATGCAGCAGCGGGGGAGTCATGTCCCCGACCGACCCCGTGGACACCCCCCAGTTCTCCCCTGAGGAGATCGAGGCCATGGTCTACGAGGCGGCGTGCGTCGGCAGGACCGTCGCCAGCCACGCCCACGGCGCCACAGGCATCAAGAACGCGGTTCTCGCCGGCGTCAAGACCATAGAGCACG
This sequence comes from uncultured Candidatus Bathyarchaeia archaeon, assembly GCA_964499305.1. Lineage (GTDB taxonomy): Archaea > Thermoproteota > Bathyarchaeia > TCS64 > TCS64 > RBG-16-57-9. The sequence goes on from CAZCKR010000079.1 coordinate 4,832, forward strand.
GCAGCCTCATCGACGACGAGGCGGTCAAGCTCATGGCGCCGCGAGGATGCTTCCACGTGCCCACCCTGGTGGCCGGGTGGAACATAGTGCAGCACGGCAAGGAGGCCGGGATACCGGCGTACGCCGTCGACAAGGCGGAGGAGATCGCCCACGAGGTCAAGAAGGGCGCCGTGAGGAGCCACAGAGGAGGAGTGAAGGTGGCCATGGGCACAGATGCCGGAACCCCGTTCAACAGGCACGGCGGCAACGCCCAGGAGATCATCCACCTCGTGGACGCCGGGTTCACCCCAATGGAGGCCATAGTGGCGGCGACACGGACCGGCTCCGAGTGCATAGGGCTGGAGAACCAGGTAGGGACCGTGGAGCCCGGGAAGCTGGCGGACCTAATCGTCGTGGAGGGGGACCCCCTCAGAGACATCAAGGTCCTAGGAGACAGGGCTAACATCCTCCTAGTGTTGAAGGGAGGCGTAGTCGAGGTCAACCGGGGCATATAGCTTGGAGATACTGCGGCTAAGCCTCGTCGAGGGCTCCAAGGAGGCTAGAGGCCTGACGGTCGTCATAGACGTCTTCCGAGCCTTCACCACGGCCGCCTACGTAATGGCCAACGGGGCCGAGCGCATCCATCCCGTGGGCAGCCTCGGGGAGGCGTTCAGGCTCAGGGAGCTGCACCCGGACTGGGTTCTCATGGGTGAGCGAGGGGGCAAGAAGGTCCCCGGCTTCGACTACGGGAACAGCCCATACGAGGCGAGTGGCGTCGACTTCACTGGGCGCACGGTGGTCCAGACGACGAGCGCAGGCACCCAGGGCATAGTCAACGCCGTCGAGGCGGAAGAGATACTGCTGGGCAGCTTCGTGATGGCGGACGCCATCGTCGAGTACATCAAGAGGAAGAACCCCGAGACCGTCAGCCTCGTCGCGATGGGCTGGGGAGGAAGGGTGAAGAGCCCCGAGGACGAGTCCCTCGCCGAGTACATAGAGAAGAGGCTCAGCGGCCTCGAACCCGACTTCGCCTCCATGAAGCGGAGTATCAGGGAGCACCCGCAGGGAGCCAAGTTCTTCGACCCCGAGCAGCCTGATTTCGTGGAGGGCGACTTCCACTGCGCCATGGACCTCAACAGGTTTGGCTTCTGCCTCAGGGTCGTGCCCGGGGACCCGCCCAGCGTGGAGAAAGCGTAAACCGGCAGATTCTTTTCCCGGTTTCCACTCTGTTCAATACATGAGATGAAGGTCTCAGACGTCATGGTCCGGGACCCGGTGATGGTGGACCCGGACGCCCCGTGTGGGCAGCTGTCGAAGCTGATGCGCAACAAAGGCATCGGCTCCGTTGTTGTGGTGAAGGACGGTTTCCCTGTCGGCGTCGTGACCGAGCGCGACCTCGTTCACAGGGTCCTGGCGGAGGGCAGAGACCCCGACAAATGCGACGCCGATCAGATATGCACCAAGCCCGTGGTGGCCATCAGCATATACGCCGACGTAGACATGGCTGTTGACATGATGAACGAGTACGGCATACGCCGACTGGTGGTCGTGGACCAGAAAGACAAGGTGGTCGGGATACTCACCACAGACGACATCGCCAAGAACCTGAGAAGCATGACTGAAGAGCTGGCAGTTAAATACATGATATTATCACGTAGGAAAAGATAGCACTAGTTCTACGACACTCAAGCGGCTCTCAGGCGCTTTCACCGACAGCATTTTTACATTTAAATCAAAAAAACATTAGATGGCTTCAGAAAAATAAGGCACTTTTCATTAATTTTTAAGGATAAATAGAGGTAAATATTAAATGTATCGGAAATTATCTTCTAAATAGGGCATAAAATAGATTTAATATCGTCACTAAAACATTGGAATTTATACAAATAATACAAAATTGCTAACTTTTACCTTAAAACCACGTATACCATGAATTCAAGATTTTTTTTTAAAAACACGGGATTTCTTTTTAAAAAATATTAAAATACATTAAAATATTTAGACTCATGATAAATTGGCGTTGATTGGCTCAAAAAAGACTTCTACTAAAAGGCGTAGATAGTAGTCCATGTCTGAAACGCTGTCCTTCGAAGCTCCAGAAAAATTGGTAAAAGCCGCGAAATTGATCTGTGAGCTTTACAAATATCCCATCGAATCTTTTCTGGTTGACGCTCTAAGAAGTGAAATAGATCGTAACGCACACGACATCTTCGATGAACTCAGTTACACCGGCCGTAAGGATTTCTCGAAACAGGTCTTAGCGATAATAGACGACTAGTCAGGAAAGCATTCTATGTGGAAGACCAAAATCCACCCTTTTTTGGTAGAAATCGAGGATAACCGACCTGTTACTCTTCTTCTATACGCCAAGTTTCTGTGTCTCTTTTCAAGTTAATATGGTGTGCTTGACTAGTAACAAGTACTTTTTAGGGAGTATTTTGGTAAAATCCTATATTGGACCATATATACTAGATAGTGTTCTTGGGTGAACAAACGTGGTAGAGTTCTGTGACCGCTGTGGCAGCTTCATGAGAGCCGGCGTCAAGGGCTACGAGTGCCCACGATGTGGGTGGACGAAGTCAGTCCAGGTTATAGAGGTCAAGGCGGGCCACGCCGGCGAGGCCGAGCCAGTGTACGTCATGAGTGGCATCGAGAGCGCCATAGTCGTACAGCGGACGTGCCCCGAGTGCGGCAACCTTGAGGCCTACCGCAACATCACCGTCGCTCTTGGGGAGCACGCCGGCGTGAGCAGCGACCGCAGCGTCGAGAAGTTCAGGTGCACCAAGTGCGGGCACACTTGGGTGGTCGGGTAGCTACCTCCTGCTGACCTTCACGTTTAACGGTATGCCCTGCTCGATGCTCTTGCTGACGATGCAGAATTCCTCGAAGAGTCCGAGGCAGCGCTCGTAACGTGAGTCGTACTCTTCGCCTACCTCTGGGCTGATCTCCACGTTGATCTCGGCTACGCGCCACCTGCCCTTGCCGTTACGCCTCATGACGCCGTCCACCTTGGTCTCGACGTCTCCCACCTCGGCCCTAGCCTTCTGGAGGCAGAACAAGAGGCCCGCCGTCAGGCAGTTGCCCATGGCGGCGGCCAGCACCTTGCTGGCGTTGGGGCCGCTGTCCCCTCCCACGGGCTCGGGCTCGTCCATGTACAGCGGCCCGACGCCCTCCAGACCGAAGTCCACCTCGAACCTGAATCCTTCCCGCCTCCTCATGGAGACGCCGAAGCTACGTTCCTCGCTCAACTGAATCCCGATAGCATGTGAAACGCGGAATATAAGGCTAAGAGTCGTCCCACTCCACGGGGACTCCCGCTGAGCAACATGAAAATAATTGGATTCCCGGTTACCGCGTCCACGAGGGAAACCATAAAGCCCAGAGGGCCCGGTTTAAAGCCATGTCAACCATGCGCCGGAAGGACAAGGAGATAAAGGAGAAGGCGGTGCTGGAGGAGATACTCAGGGAGAACCAGGTAGGCAGGCTGGGTACCGCCGTCGACGGCCGCCCCTACGTGGTCCCCATGAACTTCGTCTACACGAAGGACAGGATAATGCTCCACACCCATAGAGACGGGAAGAAGGTCAGGGACATCCAGAGGAACCCCCGGGTCTGCTTCGAGGTCGACGGCGGCGAGATCGTCGAAGGCGACGACCCCTGCAACTACAGCTGGAC
>CAZCKR010000080.1:0-4560 GCA_964499305.1 uncultured Candidatus Bathyarchaeia archaeon
GGTGATTATGGTCCCTATCCCCACGGGGCTCATGCCGAAGCGGTCCGTGTAGAAGAGCACCATTATGGGTATGATGAAACCGACGCCTATGCCGCTCACGAAGCTGTTGACCATGAGTATCTTGAGGGGCGTCGTGAACACGACCCTGGGCGCTTCAGCCCCGACGCCTCTCCTCGTCGCGGACCGTTGCTCGGGCTCCCTGATCAGCAGCCACACCATGACGAGAGCCACCAAGGCGAAGAGCGAGTCCACGAAGTAGGGTATCCTGTAGCTCATGAGGACGCTGAACCCGCTGGCCACTGCGAGCCACTGTATGCCCCCGCCCAGCATTGGGCCCAGGTTCCTACCAATCATGTTCATAGACATGATGAACCCCGACGCCTCGCCCCTGCGTCTGGGGTCCACGAGGTCGATGAGAAGGGTCTCGGAGGCCAGCATGGCCGCGCTGGAGACCGCTCCGTTAAGCATCCTTATCGCCAGCAGCCACTCCCAGCTGGGCACGAGCCCCGTCAGCACCCCCAGGACGACGTCTGAGGCGACGCCGAACATCATCAGCCTCTTCCTACCATACTTGTCCGCGAGGCTCCCCATCTTCGGGCTCAACACAGCGAACGCGATCATGAAGCTGCTGGTGAACAGCCCTATGCTGGCGACGGATGCGCCCAGCTCCACGACGTAGTTGGGGAAGAACGATAACGGAAGCGCCACAGCCAGCGACTCTACGAGCTGCACCAATCCCAGCGTTATAATGGGTCTACTAAGCTTTTCCTCGCCCAAGTCAGCGCTCTCCGGTTTACACCATTAAACCCGCGCCGAATTTAAACCTCTACCATAGTCCCGTCAAGGCCCTCGAGTATGCCTCGTAATCCCCCTCGCTGAACAGCACGAAGACAACCTCGTCGAGGAAGGGGTTCTCCTCGATGAAACTCTTGACTGTCGCGAGGGCGGTCCAGGCGGCCTTATCCACGGGGTACCTGTAAGCGCCGGTGCTTATGGAGGGGAACGCCACGGACTTCAACCCATTTTCATTTGCGACCCTTAGGGAGCTACGATAGGCGTTAGCGAGCAGCTTCTCCTCTTCGCTGCCTCCGCCCCGCCACACCGGACCCACGGTGTGGATCACATGTCGGGCCCTGAGGTTGCCGCCAGATGTTATAACTGCCTCCCCGGTGGGAAGCCCTTCCGGGTACATTGTCCTCCTTATCTCCATGCACTCCGAGAGGATCGCTGGGCCGCCGGCCCTGTGTATGGCTCCGTCCACTCCCCCGCCCCCCATCAGGCTGCTTTTCGCGGCGTTCACCACAGCGTCGGTCTCCTGGTGCGTGATGTCGCCTCTCACCAGCCTGATCTTCGTGCGGCCGAACATCATGTATCCAACTCCGGTGCCTGTTTATAAGACGGTTTTTCCCGTCCTCGTAGGCATCTTGAGCTTCGCCTCAAATAAAGAACCCTCCGCCCCAGACCATGTCAAACGGCAAAAACGGGTTTTCCGCTTCTAAAAGACGTAAAAACGGGTGTTTTATCCTCTTTAGCCTCATTTCCAATGCTCTCTGCTATGTGAGGGCTAGTAAACGATGGGATGGGCTTATACCCCGTGATATAAACGCTTGATACGTTTTTTCACTCATTTTTCGAGGCTGTCTCGCTTAGTGGCTTGTAAACATAGAACAATATGGCGTATAGCTTTTATTTTTGTTATCTTCTAGAAGACTGATCACCTATGGAGGCGGGCCTAGGTCAGTTTGATGCGATATACAATATCCTCATACTGGTCGTGGTGATCTCCCTCGTGGCCCGCCAGATCAACTTCCCGTCCACCATAGCGTTCATATTCGCTGGGCTGCTGGCGGCCTGGGTGCCCAGGCTCACCCTGCCGGAGCTCTCGCCGGAGATCTTCCTCACCATCCTCCTGCCGCCCATTCTGTTCAACGAGACCCTCACCCTGGACATAGAGGGCTTGATAGACGACAGCGACATCATACTGATCTACGCGGTACTGGGTACTGCGCTGATGGTGGCCGCTGTTGGGCTGTACACCCACTACATCCTGGGTCTGACGTGGATCGAGTCGTTCATGCTGGGGATAATAGTGGCCCCCACCGACCCTGTATCGGTCATCGCGACGTTCAAGCAGCTTGGCGTGATTAGGCGTTTCCAGCTCATAGTGGCCGGGGAGAGCCTTTTCAACGACGGGGTCGCCATCGTGGTCTACAGCATACTCATCATAATCATCGAGGCGGGGACCATAACCAGCTTCGAGGTCCTGCAGATAACGCTGGTGAAGGTGCTCGGCGGCGTCCTCCTCGGATACGCAGCCGGGTACATAGTCCACCTCATCTTCTGCTGGACCGACGACCTCTTCGTGGAGATACTGCTCACCTTCATAGTAGCCTTCGGCGTCTACAGGCTGGCCGAGCAGTTCCACTCGAGCGGCGTCATCGCGGTAGTCATCGCCGGGCTGATCCTGAACTACCGCTGCAAGACCAGCGGAGGCATCACGGAGCACGACGAGGAGAGCCTGGAGGTGATGTGGGAGTTCGTGGGCTTCATAGCCTCCAGCTTCGCCTTCATCTTCATAGGCGTCAGTCTGGAGCCCTCCATACTGATAGGCTTCGCGTTGCCAATACTCGGCCTGTCCCTCTTCAGCGTCATATTCAGGTACGTGATGGTGTCCCTGGTGGCGGAGTTCCTCGAGAAGCGTCGCAGCAAACGAATCCCCCAGAACTGGCGTGTCGGCATGACCTGGAGTGGGCTCAGGGGGGCCGTCTCCGTTGTGCTCGTCCTGGGCATCGTTGGCCTGGGTCTCCCCAACACAGAGAAGATGTTCGCGCTCACCTATGGGCTGGTCCTCGGGTCCAACGTCTTCCAGGGGCTCACCATGCCCATGCTGGTGAACAAGCTGAGGCTCTTCAGCACAAGATCCAGGCCTGAGCCTCAGCCACAGGAAGAAGCGTCGCCCGAGCTGTAAACGTTTATTATACATGCTTCACTGGGCACCATGGTTGTCATGTCAGTCGCAGAGCGACTCAGGATGCTTTCGGATCTGGAGGAGAAGTACGCCGTGGAGCTCGACCGCGAGTACAGGGGCTACGGCAACGAGGTGGTGAGGGAGCTGATCCTATCCGTAATGGTGGACTCCAAGAAGCACGCCGGCCTCTACAAGGCCGCCGCCTACATCGTGGAGGGCAGAAGCCTATCCATCACCGACGTGGAGTACGAGGCGTTGGAGAAGAAGCTCAGGCTCCACATCGAGAAGGAGCAGGAGATGCTGGAGGCCGCTAAACAGCTCATCGAGGAAGTGAAAGACGAGCGGGTCCAGAAGCTGCTCATCATGATCTACGAGGACGAGCTCATGCACCACCCGTTCCTGGAGTCCTTCCTCGAGGCCATCCTCAAACGGGAGACGATCACCGAGGAGGACATCTGGGACATGCTCTTCCGCGACCTACCAACCCACGGGCACGTCGCCGACCCCTACGCTGAGAGAGAGTACGGCCCATAACCATCTTTTACTTATACTTTTTATTTATCCAGAAATAAAAATTAAAAACACTTCATGTTAACCTATTCACTTAAAATTACAATATTTAACTGTTATAAATCATAGCTATTTTTTTATTCTCATACTCTATACTCTATATCAGAACCCATGGGGGCGTGATGCATGGGTGATCAAGTAGACATAATTGCTTTAGTTGAAACAGATATCCCTCTGCCTGTGAAAAAATACCTTGAGAGGTGTGACCGCGGTCTCCGGGTGGAACAGGCCTCGAACGTAGGAGTATTCCGACGGCTCATCTCGTCGAAGAAGTTCGACTGTATAGTATCTACGATGGAGTCGCCGAGCGTAGGAGACATCATGAGTTTTCGGCTAACACACGATCCACCTATCCCTGTCGTCCTCTTCCCACAGAATGAACTCGAAGGCCTCCACAACCTGGATAACTATAGGAAACTAGCGGGCAGGATTAGGCGGAAGGTTGAGAGCAGTAGGGCGAGAGAAATCAGGAAGCAAAACGAAGGCTATGTGACGCCCATCGTGATCGTCAGGGAGAACGAAATCTACGTGAAAGGCGCAGACGGTAAGAACGTTCTCTGGGGCTACGAAGGCTCAGACTCCTACGATGTGGCGAAAGCGATAGAGCTCGAACTCAGGGCCATCGACTACGTTAGAGATAGGCTCGCTGAGGCTGTCTCTAACATCACCGAGGAGCTCTACCTTTCCGATCTTACCCCTGAGAACGTGAGTGACATCGTGTACGAGGGCTACAGGAAGCTGCTTCCTTGGTTCCGGGACCTTGACATGTCTCTCGGTCATCGCCGGGGTAACTAAATATCAGGTGTTTTTTTCTTAATAGCGTATATATGATGATGTTTCACACATGTGATTGCTAGACATTCATGAATCCGGAGATTTTTTAATTTTGTTTCTCTGGATTTGCCTATAAAAATAAAGCTTTTTAAATGAAAAAGCTGAGACAAGCTTAGGATGCCTGAAAGGAAGTACAAGTATCACACTGTGAACCTCCCTGAGAGCCTGGCGAAGAAGATAGAGGAAGT
>CAZCKR010000080.1:4660-8426 GCA_964499305.1 uncultured Candidatus Bathyarchaeia archaeon
TGCTCAACAGGATCAACTACAGCTTGTCGAAGGGCGACCTCATGAAGGCCTACCCCAGGGTGCCCATGAAGGGCCCGAGCGAGATCGCCTCGCTGGTGAGGGGGCCCTCCTACGTCTGGGCGATCCTCCACGACGCGAGGATATCTCTGAAGGCGTGGTGACGGATAACCACAACACTGTTATATCGCTAGCGTAATAACGATCTCATGGTAAAATGTAGAGGATGCGGAGACGAGGTCTCGGAGAAAACATACTTCTGCCCTATGTGCGGGCTGAGATCCCAGGCAGGGGAAGAAGCCGGCGTCAAGACACCCATATCTACCCGACCCGGGTGGGAGAGGGACATAGAGACGGCGCTGAGCAACGCCACCAAGCTCATGGAGGACGCCTTCGAGGCGGCCAAGAAGGGCCTCCAACGGGCCGCCGACGAGATAGAGGCCGAGGTCGAGAAGGCTAGGAACTGGGACGCCAAGAGATCGGCTCCCGTCTACTGCCCAAAGTGCGGCAGCAAGAACCCCAGCGACTCCCAGTACTGCACAGACTGCGGAAAAGAGATACCTAGGGAACTCTAGAGCTGAGTCACGCCCCGTCCCTTGAAGAGGACAGGCAGCCATTGACCATCCCCAGCACCCCCTCGCAGGTTACCCTTAGACATAGGAAGCAGCCGAACCCCCACGGAAACACGACATCCACTCGTTTTGAGCGTTGAGCAGGGAAACCTCAAAAACCGAGGGGAACCCAGCATATACAAATGAGCGTCCTCTGCTCGGGCAGCTACCTGGCGGACTTCATCGTGCCCGACCTCCCGGAGATCGGGGCGCCGGGGAGCCTTGTGTACGCCCCGAGGGGGATACACCTGTCCCCGGGGGGCCACTCCGCCAACGTGGCCTTGGATCTCGTGCAGCTCGGGCATGAGGAGGTCCACTCGACGGGCTGCGTAGGGGATGACCCCGTCGGGGAGCTCATAGTCACCCTCCTCAGGAGTCATGGGGTGAAGGTATACCCCCAGGTGGCGGAGGGCGTCGCCACGGCCAAGAACATAGCGCTCATAGTGAGGAGTCAGGACAGAAGGTTCATCGCTGAGCTTACGGCCAACACCCTCCTGGAGCCTGGGCACGTGGAGACGCTCATCAGAGGCCTAAGGCCCAGGGTGTTCTATCAGGGAACGGTGGGCGGGCTGAGACGCATCGATCCATGTCTCGACGAGGTTCTGGACGTGGCTAGGGGTGTGGGCTCGATGACCCTGGTGGACGCCATCCCGCCGACGGACGGCTGGGGGAGCCTCATGGACGCGCTGTTCGGCGTGGACGTCTTCCACTGCAACCTCCGGGAGGCTAGGAGCATGCTCGGAGCCGACGAGCCCAAGGGTCTCCTCGGAGAACTCGTGGCGCGGGGTGTACGGCTGGCCACGGTGTCTGACGGCGCTGAGGGGCTCTACGCCTCCACCGAGTCCCTGTTCGTCCATATGCCGGCGTTCAGGGTGGAGGAGGTGGACCCGACGGGGGCTGGGGACGCCCTCTGCGCGGGGCTGATAAAGGCGCTCATAGATGACGGGGTGTCCCCAAGGCAGCTCAGCACGCTGGAGGCGGAGAGGCTCACCACGTTGATGCTCCGGGGGCAGGCGGCGGGCGCCGCCTGCGTCACCGGGGTGGGGGCGACGACAGCTGTCACACGGCGGGAAACATCTTCTCTGATCAGGGAGCAGGCGGCACGGCTGCTTGAGTCAACGACCGTGGAGGAGGTCTGAGATGTCCATCAGGAGGGTGGGGAGGGTGAAGACGGGCTTGGAGCCCCTCGACGCGCTTCTCGGCGGCGGCTTCCCCTGCGGCGCCGTGAGCCTTGTGTACGGGGAGGCCGCCACGGGTAAGACGACCCTCGCCCTGACTGCAGCTCTGAATCACCTCGGGGGGCACAGGGCGGCGAAGACGGTCTACATAGACTCGGATGACAAGCTCAACACGGGGAGGCTGACCCAGATCGCCGAGCCTCGGGGGGAGGGGCTCCTGAGGAGGCTGCACCTGCACACGCCCCTGAGCTTCCGTGAGCAGGAGGCGACTCTGGAGCAGATGCCGGCGCTGGACCCCATGGACCTTGTGGTGCTTGACAGCGTGACGGGGCTCTACAGGGGGGAGACGGTGGACGAGGAGAGGACGTACCGGGCTAACAAAGAACTTAACCGCCAGCTTGGGTACATATCGGAGATGGCGGTACGAAGCGGCGCGGCCTTCCTGCTGACGGGGCAGGTGCGCAGCGTGATGGAATCGTCGCAGATTGAGCCCGTGGCCACCAGGCTCCTGAGCTACTGGAGCTCCACCGTCCTCAAGCTTGAGAAGACGCCTGGGCAGGGGAGGCGGCAGGCGACGCTGGAGAAACCTATAACCAGCTCCAACGCCATAAACATCTGGATAACCGAGACAGGAGTGTCGGCGTCGCAGCCATGAACCTAGAGACTGTCCTGGCCGCGGTCTACCTCTTCCTCCCCGCATATTTCGCCAACGCCAGCCCTGTGGTCCTCGGCGGCGGCGATCCTCTGGACGGTGGCAGGAAGTGGCTCGACGGCAAGCCTTTCCTGGGCAGCCATAAGACGGTCAAGGGGACGTTACTCGGCGTCGTCGTCGGCGCCGTGGTCGGCGTCCTGCAGGGGAACCCCCTTGGCGGCGTCCTCCAGTCCGTCGGCGCCGTGGCAGGCGACATAATGGCCAGCTTCTTCAAGCGCCGCTGGAACCTGAGGCCCGGGGAGGGCATGCCGATTGTGGATCAGCTTGACTTCATCACCTTCGCCGTCCTGCTGAGCTACCCTGTCCAGCGCACGTCTCTGGAGGCTATGCTGGTTATTCTCGTCCTGACGGTGCCCATACACTACATCGTGAACTACACAGCGTGGCTTCTGAGGCTCAAGGAGAACCCCTGGTAGCTAGACGAGTCTGCGCCTCGGCTCCTTCCCGGCCTCGAACACCCTGCCGCAGTAGTTAACCACGAAGCTGGTGGGGAACGCGTTGTAGAGCATGGCCATGGCCTTGAAGCCGGTGCAGTGGCACGGGCTCAGGAACCTGAGGCCGAGTCTGCGCAGCTCCTCTATGGTCTTGTCGATGTAGGCGTCGTCGCGGCCTACCAGGTGGGTGCCCCCGATAAGGCCGTGGAGTCCGTTGAAGCCGCCCAGCTCCATGACGTGCAGCGCAGTGTTCACGGGGCCGGAGTGGGCGCACCCGGTTATCAACCATGGGCCGACGCCCTCCACGTCCGTCCACAGCGCCTGGTCGCAGAGTATCTTGTCGTCCCTCTCCTCGCCGTCCACCACCACTATTCTCCTCCCCCCGTCCGTGGGCGGTGAGATCTCTTCGAACCCGGTCACCCTGGGCACCTGGCCGGTGGTCCAGAGCCCGGGCACGACCTCCATGGCCTCGTCGGAGATGACGAGCTCCCCGCCGACTGCCTCGATGTCCTCCACTCCCTGCCCCTCCGGGACGCCTCCTCTGGTCCTCTTGCCGTGCCTGTCCTCGTAGTAGCGAGGCAGGAAGCAGTGGGGGTGGGCGTAGACGGGGCATCCTCCGGCCGCCTCCACCACCTCCACCGTGGCGACGGTGTGGTCGCCGTGGCCGTGGCTCAGGACGACGGCGTCCACGTCGCCGAGATCCACCTCAAGCTTCTTTATGTTGTGGAGCAGGGGCTCCCTGTCGTTCCCCGTGTCGAAGACCACCTTCCTCTCGTCGCCTCTCCCGTCTACAAGTTCCAGGAGGTACGAGAGGCCCCACTGGCCGTGGAGGCC
>CAZCKR010000081.1:0-8393 GCA_964499305.1 uncultured Candidatus Bathyarchaeia archaeon
CCCCGAGGGCTACCCGTTTTGTGGTCGAGGCCGTGGACGCCTTGCTCTCTACCTGGTTTGCCTCAAAGAAGCCTTGAATAAGTTTGCTTATCTTCATGTCTTTCCCTCCGCCGGTATTACCCGGATCAGGTTCAAAGGGTCGACGCGTTTTCGTCCTCTCAGCCGGGCTGATGCCTAGCTCCCCTTCGCATAGCCTCCCGGAAAATGGAGATTTAAATCTATTCATCAAACCCGGTGGAGCATCCCAGGTTTATCGGGAACGTCCCCTTTTTCTGGGATCGAGTTGCTTCTCAGGTGACGCCCTAACCACTATGACCCCCGTTTCAGGGCTTGGCTCCTTCAACTCGCCCCCGACATCTAACTCCTCCGGCCCCGTCGTGAGGGTCCCCACGCATTCCTGTATCACGTAACCCGCTTCAACCAGTATTTCATGCACCTCTGATAGGGAGCGGAGCCTGGCGTGCCTGAACACGGGGTCACCCTTGGCGCCGATCCGCCTGTATAGGCTGCCCCACGCGCTGTCGGCGTTGATGAACATAATTGTAAGAGGCCCGTCTTTCTTCGTGGTCTCCCTGACTTGTTTGAGCGCCGCGACCGGATACTCTAGAAACTCTAGGGTCGTCACCATGTAGGCGAAGCCCATCGCTCCCTCCGTGATGGGGATGTGTTCGCCCACCCCCATTATCGCCGGCATTTTCCTTTCCTTTGCCTTGATGAGCATTGCTCCTGACGGGTCCAGACAGATTATCGTCCTGTCCTCATCTGTGAGGCTCTCCGCGAACACTCCTGTGCCCGCCCCCACCTCCAGGCCGAGCCCCGAGCCTGGGATGAGCGATCCCAACGCCTTGAGCTCCGCCTCGAAGACTTGTCTCCCCTGTGGATGGCTGTACCAGTCGTCGTAGAAGCCCGCGACCCGGTCGAACGCCTTCACCGCTTCACGCAACCCTGGCTAACTCCTCGAGTATCTCTACAAGCCTCTCAGGGGACTCGCCCAGGATGGTCGTGGTGGGTTCCACGCCGAAGTCTCCGGGATGTATGTACGCGTCGCTGAGCCCGCCGTGGGACCTGATGTAGTGGGTCACGGGGCAGCCCTCTCCCTCTACCTTGCATGGGATGGTCACGACGCTGAGACCCATCCTCCTCAGCCCGGTTGTCACATCCTCCCCAACCCTGATGTTGACGGCGGAGCGGACCCCACTGTCTTTCTTCCCCGCCTCGAGGACGACGGACGCCAGGTGCCGTGAAGCGCCGTAGGCGGTCTCGCCACATATGAGGGCTCTACGGGTGCTCGCTACGACTCTGCCGCTTAGACCAGCCACGTCCATGGCTGTCTCGGCGCCATCCTTCGCGTACACCAGGTTGGTGCCTACCTGGGGCAACAACCGATCTATCCCCGGTATCTTAGTTAAGCGTTCCAGCTCCGACTGGAGAGACGAAAGCAGAGTGTCTAAAGGCTTCAATGAGCCATATAACTCGTCGAGCTCGACACGCTTCTGCTCGGCCACCTCGACTCCGTCCACGAACAGGCCGCGTCCTTCCTCGACTCTACCCGCCGCCGCGAAGGGGATTCCCTGTTCCTCGCATATGCGTTGAACCTCGCCGACTCCTCCGGCGTCGATGACGGCTATCAACGCACCGTACGAGGGGGCTCTCAACGGGTCTCCCCCCGCCTCCGCTATGCCTTCATGGTAGTTAAGGCTCCCCGAGTCGACGGCCATCCTCACAGCGTAGGCGTCCTGCAACTCGTACAGGCCGCCCTTCACGCCCCCCTCCGAGATGTCGTGCATGAGCTTTACGTGGAGGCAGCCTTGGAGAGCGAGTGCCGCTTGCAGGGGTGTGAAGCTCCGCCAAGCATCGCTTTCCACGCCCTCGCTAAGCTCCCTGAGCCAGACTCCCTCGCCGCCGACCTCCCCAATCACAGCCACCACGTCTCCGGGCTTGGGCTCCCCCCTGGGCCTCAGGGACTCTCCGAAGCAGGTCGCCGTGATCAGGGGGATCTCTAACCCATAGTATGTGGCGGTCTGGCCGGCGCTTATCTTCACGCCGTACCTCCTCGCCTCGTCGCCGAGGCTCTTCGCAATCACCCTCAGGTGCTCCTCAGGTGTCCGGAGGGGCAGATATATCCCAGTCACGATATGTGTCGGCTTCCCGAACCTGCTTGCGACGTTGCTCGCCGCGTAGTGGAAGGCGAAGAAGCCCAGCGCCTCAAGGGGGACTCCGATGCTGGGGCTGTGCGCTATCACGGTGTGGTCGGTGAGCTCTACTGTGGCGCCGTCAAGCTCCACCTCGTCCACCGGTATGTACGGTAGGACGCTACGCAGGAAGACCTCCTTGGTCACCTTGCCGAGCCCTAACTCGCCTCTCATCTCCTAACCCTTATCTTAGAACAGCCTAATAACTCCGAGCCTACCCCTGATAGCCGCTATCACTCCGACGGCGACCGGGATGAACACCGCGTCCACGATGGTGGGCAGAACGGTCAAGGCTATCGCCCACCCGAAAAGGTACCAGTCCAACACGAAGAACCCCAGGGTCTCGAAGACCACTCCCACGACCATGGCAAGAATCTCCCACGTTGTCACGGTCTTCGTCTCCACCGGCGGCTTCATCCGCACGATGACGCTTATCAGGGCTGCCTCCAGCCCCCTCACCAGCATCGCCCCAGGGACGAACACGATCGGGAACCCGAAGGACATCACCTTGTAGCCGGTCCCGAGCATCATGGCCGTAGCCACGATGACGGCGGCCGTGACGGGGTCCACCGTTACACCCAGCGTGTACGTCAGCACCGGGGATAGGTCGTACTCCGCCAACGGCTGAGGCATGGGCACCATGATCAGGTTGGCTATCGTCGTCAACGCGGCCATCACCGCGAAGAAGGCTATCCTACCGCTAGTTGATTCGAGTCTCGTCTCCATCTCTCTTACTCCTCCTAGAGAGTAAGGCTATTCGATGGCTGAGAAGGTCCTCCTTCCCTACGCCGGTATTACCCGGTTCAGGTTCAAAGGGTCGACTTTCGTCCTCTCAGCCGGGCGTAGCCCAGCTCCCCAAATCGTATAACTCTTTGAAATGCCTATATAAGCGTATATACTTTTACCTGACACTATAGTGGGGATTTACCAAACCTGTGGTGACCACCCTTAAAAACCGTGGGTGCTCCATATGTCGGGAAAGGTGAAAACTATGCAAGGTGAATGCAAAACAGTCCACCCAAGATTCTCGCGTCGAAGGACGCGTTAAACGAGAGAAAGTGACCCTGCGCACCCTGAAAAGGATGAAGCGCAGGGAAAAGAAAGCCGTGTTCATAACAGCCTACGACTACCCGACAGCCATGTACGCCGACGTCGCGGGCGTCGACATGATCCTCGTAGGGGACAGCGTCGCCAACACGACCCTCGGGTATAGATCAACCACCTCCGTCACCATGGAGGACATGATCAGGCACAGCGGAGCCGTGACGCGGGCCGTCGAACGGGCGTTCGTCATCGGGGACATGCCGTACATGTCGTACCAGCCGAGCGACGAGGCGGCGATACGCAACGCAGGGCGGTTCATAGCCGAGGCGGGCTGCGACGCCGTGAAGTGCGAGGGGGGCGAGCGAGTCGCCCCGAGGATAAGGGCCATGGTGGACGCCGGGCTGGTGGTGATGGGGCACATCGGGTTGACGCCTCAAAACCTCGCGCAGCTGGGAGGCTACCGCGTCCAAGGCAAGACTTCGAGGCAGGTAGAGGCGCTCACGGCGGACATCAAGGCCATCGAGGAAGCCGGAGCCCACTTCGTGCTTCTGGAGGCGATGCCACCAGAGGTCGGAGCGGCTCTCAGGGAGTCCGTCGAGATACCCGTCTACGGGATAGGGGCGGGGCCCCACGTGGACGGGCAGCTGCTAATACTCCACGACGTGATCGGCATGCAGGACCCTGCGATACTGAAGAAGCCCCGCTTCGTAAAACGCTACGCCGACGTGGGCTCGGTCATCGTAGACGCGGTCAGCCGTTACTCGGCGGACGTCAGGTCCGGTGTCTTTCCGTCGGAGGAACACTTCTACGGGGGCTGAGGTCTCCGTGATCCTTTTTTACGTTGTTGCCTTGGATGATGCTGTTTATATTGGATTGTCTCAATAGGGTTAGCGCTTAAATACTTAGGCATTCTAGGTAGAAGTGTATGGCTCTGGAACTAACCACAGACTTGATTCTAGGGATCAGCGCGCTAGCAGTCGCGGCCGTCGCCATCTACCTGTTCGTGCGGGTGACGGGAGGCGTAGGAGGTAGCCAGCGGGGAGAGCCCAGATCCGAGCCAGAGCCACTGAAGGTCTCCGTCGACCCGTCCAGACGCGTGAAGGTGCCTGAGCTGCAGAGGCTCGCGAAGCGGGACCAGGTGTCAGATGCCAGGAGCAAGATACGCACCCTAGCCCTCCAGCAGGAGATCGTCACCCTGGTGATGAAGCGGCTCTTCGAGGCCGAGGACAACGGTGAGATAAGCCGCGAGGAGAGGGAGCGCCTCGGCAAGGGCTACGAGGCCGAGATGAACCAGGTCACCGAGGAGCTGAACCGGGCGGAGCTCATAGTCAGCCTCAACGAGCTGGAGGAGATAAGATCCGACCTCGTGAGCCAGTTCCAGGAGACCCTTGCCGACACCCAGAGTAAGATAGACATGATCATCGGGGAGCTCCACATAGAGCCGCCGACGCCGCCAGAGCCAGAGCTTGAGGAGAAGCCTGCGCCTAGGCCGGCGAGGAGGCCGAGGAGGCGTCCACAGCCCCAGCCCGAGGAGGAAGCCGAGGAAGAAGAGGAAGAGGCTCCCAGGGGCAGGGACACCGTCGAGGACCGGCTCAACAAGCTCAAGGAGGACGTCCTCAAGGAGCTTGAGGAGCTGGACCGCCTGGAGCTTGAGGGCTAGAGATGAGCTGGAGGGCGGAGGCAAAGAGGAGGGCGGCAGCGAAAGCCATAGGGCACGTCGAGAGCGGCATGGTGCTGGGCCTGGGGAGTGGCTCCACCGCCGCCGAGGGCATCAGAGCCCTCGGTGAGAGGCTGCGGGCCGGGGAGCTGACAGACGTGAAGGGCGTCCCCACCAGCTACCAGTCGATTCAGGAGGCCGTCAAGGCCCGTATCCCCCTAACCACGTTGGACGAGTACCCTGAGCTGGACATGGGGTTCGACGGCGCAGACCAGCTTGACCGCTGCCTCAACGCCATCAAGGGCGGCGGAGGAGCCCTGCTGCGGGAGAAGATAGTGGCCAGCTGCTGCAGAGAGTACATCCTCGTCGCGGACGAGAGCAAGTTAACTGACAGGCTTGGTGAGGATCAGCCTGTCACCCTAGAGGTCCATCCAATAGCGGTGACGCCGGTGCTCAGGAAGCTGGAGGCAATGGGCGCCGAGGCGAAGGTGCGGCAGGCCGTGGGGAAGCTGGGACCCGTGGTGACGGACAACGGGAACAACCTGGTGGACGCACAGTTCGGGTATATCGAGGACCCTAGAGAGTTGAACCGGAGGCTGCACAGCGTCCAGGGTCTGCTGGAGACGGGGCTATTCATCGGGTACGCCGACCTCGCCTACATAGGCACCGAGGACTCGGTGTACATGCTGGACAAGTAGGTTCAAGGCGTTAAATACCCGTGGTCATTCTATTTTCCCATGTCTTTCGCAGACCTTGTTATAAAGAACGGGCCGGTGGTCACGATGGACGCGGAGCGGAGGATAGCCGAAGCCGTGGCCGTCAAGGACGGCAAGATCATGACCGTTGGCTATGAGCCCGAGGTGACGCGCCTCATCGGGCCCATGACCGAGGTGATCGACCTCGCGGGGCGGACGTTGACGCCGGGCCTGGTGAACACCCACGACCACATGCTGGAGCAAGGCATCTCGTCGGCGTTCGTCGCCGACATAAGGTACCCCAAGGCGAGGAGCATCAAGGACATCCAGGGAATAATGGAGGGGAGAGTCCGAGAGGCGTCCCCGGGCCAGTGGGTGCTGGGCCACGCCTGGGACGAGACCCTGCTGGAGGAGAGGCGGTTCCCCACGCGGTACGACCTCGACCCCTTCAGCCCCGAGAACCCTGTTTACATCAAACGCGTGTTCCAGATGGGCGTCGCCAACACCAGGGCCCTTGAGATCGCGGGGATAACGAAGGACACGCCTGACCCCGAGTTCGGCGTCATCGAGAGGGACGAGGGTGGAGAGCCCACCGGCCTACTGAGGGGCAGGGCTACGACGCTCGTCACAGACGCCATAAGGTGGACGCTGGAGGACAAGGAGAAGGCCATCAGGCAGGCGTGCAGCGACTACCACTCGGCGGGGTTCACCACACTCATCGAGCCGGGGCTCATGGCCGACAACATCGAGGCCTACAGGAGCAGCCACGCTAAGGGGGAGCTGACCATCCGGACGCTTATCCAGGTGGGGTTCCTCAGGAGCCTCGACGAGGCGAGGTGGGCGGTGGAGAACTACGCTGTGGGCGGCGACGACGTGCTCAGGATCATCGGCCTCAAGATGGCCGTGGACGGAGGCGTCGGCCCCAGGACCGCGCTTTTCTACGAGGGGTACAGGGACCGGCCGGATGTATACGGCGTGCAGATGATAGAGCAGGAGGAGCTCGACGAGATGGTGCACCTGGGCCACGTCAACGGGTTCCAGGTGGCTATCCACGCCATAGGCGACAAGGCCGTCGACGTTACTATGAACGCGTACGAGTACGCTCAGAGGAAGACGTCGAGGCCGGACCCGCGGCACCAGATCGTGCACTGTTACTTCCCGTCTGAGGACGCGCTTCGGAAGATTGTGGAGCTGGGCGTCATGGTGAACACCCAGACGCCTTTCCTATACTTCTTGGGTGACAGCTTCCTTGAGGCTCTGGGGGCTGAGCGCTGCGAGGAGTGTATGCCGGTGAAGACGTTGGCGGGGCGTGGGATACCGGTGGGGATCAGCCATGACGCCACGGTTACTCAGCCGTTGCCCAACGTGGGGCTCTACGCGAGCGTCGCCCGTAGGACGATCAGGGGCGTGGCTCTGGGCACCGAGGAGGCGGTGACGGCGGAGGAGGCGCTGGGCTTCTACACGATGCCGGCGGCGATGCACTGCTTCATGGAGGACAGGGTGGGGAGCATCGAGGTGGGGAAGTACGCGGACCTGGCGGTTTGGAACTTTAACCCACTGGATGTGGAGTCTGAGCGGTTGCTGGACTGGGAGTGCCAGATGACTTTCGTCGGCGGTAGGCGGGTGTATGTCAGAGAATAATGTTTAAAACGGTCTCGGGGTGCTATGTGTTTGGTTGCCGGGTTCTCCTAGCCTGGTAGGGAGCTGGCCTGCTAAGTCAGTGCGCGTTAAGCGCACGAGGGTTCAAATCCCTCACCCGGCGCCACATTTTGATATAAACTCGTAAACTTCGTTGAGCGGGCACATCTACTTCGGGGGCTTGCATGCATAGCATTAATAATGGCACACTTTGATTGGACATGCATGAATGATGGTTGGGAAAAACACATCTCATATGATTCAATAGAAATCGAGCCGATGCGGGAGGAGTATGTGCACCCATCTATCGAGCTATGGACCACACAGTTCAAGAAAGTGAAAAACACGGTTCAGGATATACCCGGAAAATGGATCACCGACTTGACGGCCATCAGGCTGTTTCTTGAAGAACATGCTGAAACAGGGAAACGCGTCGTAGCCAAGACCGATGGAGATGTAATCGGTTATATGGTCTACGACAGGCTGCCTTTTCACGGTGCAGATACCGCATATTGCCCAATCATGGGTCATGCATCGGTTGAATCGGGGAGGGCGAGAATCTATCAAAAAATGTACAAGAATCTCTGACCTCTGGGTTAGAGACGCCGTTCTGGATCACATCGTAACCTTCTTTTCGCTTGATGTTCAGCTGAAGCGGGTGTTATTCAACCTGGGGTTCGGTTTGTATGTTGTAGATGCTTTTCGGTCTGCTGATCCAATTGATTCTAATGGCAGTGTATCGATAATGGAAGCTTCACTTAGCGACGTCGAGGACGTCATGAGGCTAGGGGAGGAATCCAGGAAATATTATCGGGAGTCACCTCTTTTCTTAGTGAGAGATGAGGAGAAACGGGAATACTACGAGGATTTTATCGGCAACAGTGGGGTAGCGGTCTTCATTGCAGAGCTAGATGGAAAGACCGTGGGTTTCATGAGTGTTAAAAAGAACTGTGGAGACGACGTTGTCACCTTGGCAGACAAGGATACAGGGATGATCGATGAACTGGGGGCATACATTCAACCATCTTGCCGTGGACATGGAATCGGGGCACGCCTGCTTAGCAATGTTGTAGAATGGTGCAGGGAACAGAGAATCGACCAAATCCATGTTGACTATGAATCGGCGAATCTATATGCTAGCGGGTTCTGGCCTAAAAACTTCACGCC
>CAZCKR010000082.1:0-2951 GCA_964499305.1 uncultured Candidatus Bathyarchaeia archaeon
GTCTTGCCGCGGACGTAGCTCTCCATCCTCACGTCGGCGGGCACGTTGTTGACTATCTCGCCTCCCTTGGTGATGATGGGGTGGACCCTTATGGTGTCCTCGTCGCGGAAGGTCTCCCTGTTGGCGTGGATGCCCATGAGGCCAAGAATGGCGGCGTTGAGGGCGTTTATCCCCTTGTCCGGGGCGCCGCCGGCGTGGGACTCCCTGCCTATGTAGCGGACGAGCTTGCCGACGAAGCCGTTGTTGCTGCCGCCGACGCCTATGAGCTCCTCCTGGTCCATGGCGCTGTGGCTGCCTAAGACGATGTCAACGTCGTCCATGGCGCCCAGCCTGATGAACTCCTGTTTGCCGCCGAAGAACTCCAGCTTCCCCTCCTCGCGGAGCCTGTTCCTGTAGTCGATCTCTATGTACTCCTCGGCCGGGACCGCGACCATGACGACCTCGCCGTCCAGGTGCTCCTTCACCGCGTCGAGGCCGTAGCCTGCGCCCAGCATGGCGGCCATCTGGCTGTGGTGGCCGCAGGCGTGGACGTTCCCGGTGGCCGGATGAGCCTCGGGGTGCACCGGGATGTGGAGTGCGTCGAGCTCACCCACTATGCCTATGGAGGGCCTGGAGCCGTCGCCCTTGAGGTAGGCCTTGCTGCCCGTTATGGCTATGCCTTTCTCGTGGCGCCAGCCCGCCGCCTCGTACTTCTTCTCTGTGAGCTCTGCTGTCTTGAACTCCTTGAACCCGAGTTCAGGGTACTTCCATATCGTGGTCGCGTACTCGATGATCTCGTCCGCCCTTCGGTCGATCTCCTCTAACGCCTTCTTTTTGAGGGTTGTCTTATCCATGAACATCGTCTTATGAACCGCTTCACGGCGATTTAAGACGAGAGGTCACCTTGTGCCCATCAGCCGATCCATGATTGTTTTTCTAGAGGTCTATTCTTTTCTGGACCATCTGGTACACCGTGTCCCCCATGTAGCCGCCGAAGACTGCCCCCGAGGCGAAGGCCAGGATGTACATCAACGTGAAGACCTCCGCCGGGAACCCCAGCCTTAGGAAGAACTGGAGATAAGCTACGTTGCTGGTGGCCGATAGGCCGCAGGCGACGCACAGCCCGGTCCTTGAGTCGTACCCGAAGAATGTGGCGGCCGCGTCGAGGACCAGCCCCTGGACGCCGCTCATGATGATCACCGAGAAGCCGTGGAAGCTGAAGAGAACCGCCTCAACCAGCCCCTTCACGGTCCCCGTGGCGGCCGCGGCGCCTCTCCTCCTCACCAGCATCATGGTTAGAGCGGTGGGGAAGACGTGGATGCCTGCGAGGACCTGGCCTGTGCCCAGCGGGATGGCCGGGAAGGTTTTCAGGTAGTTGCCTAGGTAGCCCACGGGTACGCTCATGACGGCTCCTAGGGCGCTGAACACCACGATGATGGCGATCTCTCTTGTCTCGAACCTCAAATCATACAACTTCAATTATGACATTGATATTATTATCCTCCCTTACGCCACGGTGGAGCAGCTTGTTTCTCCCAGAACGAATATTTACCAGCATCGTGTACATTGGTTGAATCAATCGAGGCGCACGGGTTGAAGCTGCTAGAGTACGAGGCGAAGGAATACTTCAGGAGACACGGGATACCGACGCCCCAGGGCAGGATTGTCACCACTCCCCGGGACGCCCGCGACTACGCCGCCGAGCTCGGTAAGCCCGTCGTGATCAAGGCGCAGCTCCCGGTAGGCGGCAGAGGCAAGGCCGGGGGAGTCAGGTTCGCGGACACCCCGGAGGAAGCCGCAGAAGCGGCTGAAGCGCTGCTGGAGATGAGGATAAAGGGCCTCACGGTGGAGAAGCTCTACGTCGAGGAGAAGCTGAGCATAGTCAACGAGATATACCTGGGTGTCACGGTGGATCGCCGCAACAAATCATATGTGGTGCTGGCTTCCAGCGAGGGAGGCATGGACATCGAGGAGGTCGCCGCCAAGACCCCGGACAGGATCGTGCGGCACCTTGTAGACCCGATACATGGGCTGAGAAGCTACCACGCCAACCTCGTCGCGAAGAGGCTCGGGTACGGCGGTAGGAAGTTGCTTCAGTTCGCGGCCTTCGTCGAGAGCCTCTACACGCTGGCGTTGGAGATGGACGCCGAGCTCACCGAGATAAACCCGTTGGCGGAGGTGGAGGACGGGTTCACGGCGGCGGACGCCAGGCTCAACGTCGACAACAACGCCCTGTTCCGGCACAGGGAGCTCGAGGAGAGGCTCCTGGAAAGCTACCGGGGGGAGCTCACGGCGAGGGAGATGGAGGCCAGGTCCCAGGGCCTGACCTACGTGGAACTCGACGGCGACATCGGCATCATCGGGAACGGCGCCGGCCTCACCATGGCTACGCTGGACACCGTGATGCTCCACGGCGGCAGAGCCGCCAACTTCCTTGACCTTGGTGGAGGCGCCGCCCCTGAGCGCATAGGCGAGGCCGCCGAGTTCGTGCTCAGGGATGAGAGGACCAGGGCGCTCCTCGTGAACGTCCTGGGCGGCATAACCCGGTGCGACCACATAGCCGAGGGCGTCGTGGCGGCGCGGAGGGAGGTGGCCGTCGAGAAGCCTGTGGTGGTCCGCATGATGGGCACCAACGAGGAGGAGGGCAGGAGGATACTGAAGGAGGCGGGGATCGAGACCCTGGGCTCCATGGAGGAGGCGGCGGAGCTGGCGGTGAAGCTGGCGGAGGCGAGCTAGGTGACGCGGTTCATAGACAAGGACACCAGGGTCCTGGTGCAGGGCATTACGGGCAGCCAGGGGGCCTTCCACACGCGTCTCATGAGGGAGTACGGCACCATGGTCGTGGCGGGGACGGTGCCAGGCCGCGGCGGGCAGACCATCGAGGGGCTTCCCGTCTACGACACGGTGGTGGAGGCGAAGGAGAGCCACGGCGTCGACGCCAGCATAATCTTCGTGCCGGCGCCCTACGCGCT